>JABWCM010000161.1 GCA_013360285.1 Myxococcales bacterium | reverse complement strand
GGCCGAACCCGGAATGGCTGCTCCAGGGCCGTGAGTACATCCCGACGCCGGATCACAACCGTCTTCAGTACACTCGTTGTTGTCGTCGCAGTTGGGTGCAGCCCCACCCACACACGTGCCGTTCATGCAGGCATCGTTGGTGGTGCAGGCATTGCCGTCGTCGCAAGCGGCGGTGTTGTTGGCGTGGGTGCATCCAGACGCGGGGTCGCAGCCGTCATCGGTACACACATCACCGTCATCGCAATCGGGTGCGGCGCCGCCCATACACGTTCCGTTCATGCAGGCATCGTTGGTGGTGCAGGCGTTGCCGTCGTCACACGCGGCGGTGTTGAACACATAAGTGCAGCCGGTGTCCGGATCACATTGGTCGGTGGTGCAAGGGTCACCGTCGTCACAATCAAAAGCAGCCCCGCTGCCGGCACAGGAGCCGTCCGCGCAGACATCGCCGGTCGTGCATCCGTTGCCGTCGTCGCAATTGGACGTGTTGTTGGCGTACTCACAACCGCTCGCAGGGTTGCAGGAATCATCCGTGCATACATTGTTGTCGTCACAGTCGAGTGCTGCACCGCCCATGCAGGTGCCGTTCATACAGGCATCCCCTGTTGTGCAAGCATCGCCGTCATCGCAGGCATCGGTGTTGTTGGTGTTCACACAACCGGTGGCTGGATTGCAGGAGTCATCGGTGCACAGATTGCCATCATTGCAGTTCAGTGTGGCTCCGCCCACGCACGCGCCGCCGGAACACGTGTCATTGGTAGTGCAGGCGTCACCATCGGTGCAGGCACTGGTGTTGTTGGCATTGACGCAGCCCGTTGCCGGGTTGCAGGAGTCGGTTGTACACACATTGTTGTCATTACAACTTGGTGCGGGGCCACCAAAACAGGAACCATTGGCGCAGGTATCTTGACCGGTGCAGGCATTGCCGTCGGTGCAGTTGTTCAGCAACTGCATCATGATTTGGCCGCGGATTTCCCCACCTGGGAACAGGTTCGTGTGGATGTTGACGTAATAATTTCCGGCCAACATAGCCGCCAATTGGGTGGCGTTCAACGTTGCCGTTCCAATTTTCGGATTGCTTGGGGGCAGTGGGAAAACCACACCGCCGGCAACTCCTGGAGGCGCCATGTGGATATGTGCTGCGGTTTCTACACCAAGCAGACCCGAGTACGCGATGTTGTAACTTAAGATGTTTCCGGCCAACGAAAACGTTGCGGTTCCGGTCGCAGGAGATGGATTCGGTGGTACTTCCTGTTGTCCATTTAGGATCGATGTACCCAAAATCGGAGCACCGAAACCATGAGTACACCCGGATGCGGGATCGCAGCCGTCTTCGGTGCAGATATTGCTGTCGTCGCAATCGGGAGCGGTGCCGCCCATACACGACCCGTTCATGCAGGCATCGCCGGTTGTGCAGGCGTTGCCGTCATCGCAGGCATCGGTGTTGTTTGTGTGGACACATCCGGTGGCTGAATCGCAGGAATCGTCGGTACATGCGTTGCCGTCGTCACAATCGGGAGCGGCGCCGCCCATACACGATCCGTTCATGCAGGCATCGCCGGTTGTGCAGGCATCGCCGTCGTCACATGCGTCGTTGTTGTTGGCATTAATACACCCGCTGTCGGGGTCACAGGAATCGTCGGTACATCCATTGCCGTCATCACAATCGAGAGCGGCGCCGCCCATACACGACCCGTTCATGCAGGCATCGCCGGTTGTGCAGGCGTTGCCGTCATCGCAGGTATCGGTATTGTTTGTGTTGATACATCCGGTGGCGGGGTCGCAGGAATCGTCGGTGCAGGCGTTGCCGTCGTCGCAATTCGATGTCAGTCCCGGGGCGCAGGAGCCGTCTTCGCAGGTATCTCCAACAGTACACGCATTGCCGTCATCACATGGCTCGGTGTTATGGGTGTTGATGCACCCGGTAGCCGGGTCGCAAGAGTCATCGGTGCAGCCGTTGTTGTCGTCGCAATCAGGAGCCGCACCTCCCATGCAGGTACCGTTCATACAGGCATCACCCATCGTGCATGCGTTGTTGTCATCGCAGGCAGCGGTGTTGTGTTCATAGGTACATCCTGTATCTGGGTCGCAAAGATCGTCAGTACACACGTCGCCGTCGTCACAATCAAAAGCAGCCCCACTGCCGCTGCATGCACCATTGGCACACACATCACCGGTTGTGCAGCCGTTGCCGTCGTCGCAAGACGCGGTGTTGTTGGTGTGGACACATCCACTGTCGGGGTCACACGAGTCGTCGGTGCACACGTTGCCGTCATCACAATTGGGTGCCGATCCGCCGGCGCAGGATCCAAGAGCGCAGGTGTCATTGGTAGTACAAGCGTTGTTGTCGTTACAGGGTTCCGTGTTGGGTGCGTTTTGGCAACCTGATGACGGCTCGCAAAAATCGGTGGTGCAAATGTTGGCATCGTCGCAGTTTACTGCGTTTCCGGAAACACAGGCACCATCTTCGCAGTAGTCGCCAAGGGTGCAACCATTGTTGTCGTCACAGGACGCGCCGTTGTTCGTATTGGTACAACCATTGGCCTGATCACAGGCATCATCGGTGCAGATATTGCCGTCGTCACAGTCAATCGCCGGTCCACCGACGCAGGATCCGCCTGAGCAAACATCATTGACCGTGCACGGGTCGCCATCGTCGCAACTATTGGTGTTGGCGGTATAAACACACCCAATGTCGGAGTCGCAAGAGTCATCGGTGCAGTCATTGCCGTCATCACAAGCTGCCGCGGCGGTATGAATGCAGCCAGTCGCTGGGTTGCAGGAATCCTCTGTGCAGTTGTCGAGGTCGTCGCATGCCAATGGACCGCTGGAAATGCAACCCTGGTAATTCGATACATCAAAGTTGGGTCCGCCCGGGGTACCTTTGTCTCCGGCTCCAAAAATAGCTGTGGACGTAAGCCACGCTACACCCGCGTTGTTGTCGAGCAGCGGGGACTGTAACGAAAAGGAAAATCCGTTGGGGTTGGGCCAGCCAGTGGGCAAATAAAACACTTGGTCAACGATTTGATTGGCGGTGTTGATCAGAATGATTTCGTCATCGGAGTTGCCCAAGGCGAACGTAGCATATTGGTAGGCAACCGGAGCGCCGCCGTTGGTCGCCATATTGGCGTTGTTGCCCAAAACCAGATAGCCGCCTGCGGGCACGAGCAGTGGTCCGCCGTTGTTGATCACGTGACTATCGGTGCCGGCGTCTTTGATCGTCCATCCGTTGATGTCGATAGCGGCATTGGTGGCGTTAAATAACTCAAACCATTCACCAACTGCATCGGTGACAATCAAGGGATTTTTATGAATTTCGTTGATGATAAGCCCCAAATTACCCGGGAATGGCGCACATGATTCTGTGCCGGTGCATACGTTGTTGTCGGAGCACGCCGCATTGAGTCCGGGGTGGGGTTCGTCGATGCTTCCATCGCAGTCGTCGTCCCAACCGTTACACAGCTCCGTCGCTCCATGATGAATTGCCGGGTTGAACGGTACGCAGTCCGTGGCATCGGTATCGCCGTCGCCATCGGTATCCGGGCCGAAGCAAGCGTCCACACACAGGTCGAAGTTCTGGTCCAATGCCAAAGGCAAAGGCAGCTTCAAGGCCAGGTACGTCACCAACTGCACGTCGGCTACGTTTACGGAGCCATCACAGTTAATATCGGCGTCATCCATGGGCTGTTGAAGACAGCCAGGAGGCGCGCCAATACCGCCCTGGAGTGTCCAGAGTGCTAAAATGTTGATGCACTGTACGTCCACGACGTTGGTCACACCGTTTCCGTTGATATCACCAGGTGGATCAATACACTCGGCGGCCGCTGTGGCGGTTGTTAAAAAGAGCGCCACAAACACGACCAATATCGTCATCAATGCCTTTCTTGCCATGCAATCTACTCCAGTTTCGGCGAATTCTCCGACAAAGCAGCTCAACATACTGCGACAACGTTCACAATACGCTGTAGTCTAAGCAGCAACATCGAGAATCACGACTCTACAACCCTGCACATTCTTCGCTGCAGGTCGTAAAGCACGTTCAACTCCATACTGTGCACCTTACACTGTCTGTGACGTTTTGGCAGCGAATTTTTTTGGCTATACCAAGGAAATTCACATTTGTTTCATAGTCCCAACACAACCGTGGGCTCGATTTTCTCGTTATCTTACTGGTTACAGATCCTTTTTCGACCGTCGCTCGATCCGTGGTCAATTTTTCCGTTAGGTCGTAAGGTATTATTTCAAAACGTTGGTTGTTTGACTCTCCACCCTGGAAACCACAATGAATCGTCTCCGACATCCAGCCCGCATTTTTGATCCATCTTTGCTTATGAGCGATGATCTGCCGATGCCTCGGCATTTTCGCTCACAAGCTCATCAGAAATCCGGCTTAGCCCTCGTTGCCTCCTTGGTTACCGTTTTTGCGCAACCCAACATTCTTGTTGCGGTTTGTTTGAATCCTCCCGGCGACGTGTCCGGTGATCAGGTCACGTCGGTGGTGGATGTGCAGTGCAGCATCCTGATGAATCTGTGGTCGCTTGCCGGACAAGAAGGTCCGTTGCCGCCGTGTTTGACTACCGTGGGGTCTCCGTCGGTGATCCCGGATCACAATTGTGACCGGATTATCAACATTACGGATACACTGTTAGCTGTCACATTTACACTGACCGCTCCTTTGGACGCGTCTATTGATGCCAATGCCAATCAATGTGTGGACGCCTGCGAGACCGACCAGGATAAAGATGGCGATTTCGACTTCACGGATTGCGCACCACACAACTCAAAGGTGTATGCAGGTGCTGTTGAGACATGTAATGGCAAAGACGATAACTGTGACGGCAAAGTGGATCCACCGACACAGCCTTCTGTCCCAAAGAGTTGTGATACCAACACCGTGTGCGATGGAATTGAAACGTGTCAAACCCCTATCGGTGACGTCGGGGTCGTCATCACGGAGTTTATGACCAATCCCGCAATGGTGCCGGATGAAGCGGGTGAATGGATCGAGTTGTTTAACGGCACCGGAAAGGCGGTCAATATTCAGGGATGGACCCTGGAAGATCAAAGTGGAGAACAACATCAGATCGACGCCGGCGGTGCTTTGTTTATCGCTGCCGGCGGTTATTTACTGCTTGGTCCTGAGACCGACAAAACACTCAACGGTGGGTTGATCATTTACTACGCCTATCAGGGATTTAATCTGGACAACAGCGTTGATTCGATCATTTTACGAAACAAATCCGGGCTGTTGGTGGATCGTGTAGACTACGGGCCCTCGTTTCCGTTGCAAGCGGGGGTGTCAACGGCGAAAAAAGATCCGTCATTGGACGGCAAGTTGGCTTCATCGTGGGTGTTGGGCGTGGCCTCAACCCCGAGTGGTGACAAAGGGACACCATTTGGACCCAACGATGACGTATTGGCGCCCACCTGTATCTTTGGGACACCGCTTAGTTGTGGTGACAATAACGAATGTACCACCGATTCCTGTGATCCCGTTTTGGGATGTAAAAACACACCGTTTATTGGCCCATGTGATGACGGAACAGTGTGCACTGTAGGTGAACAGTGTTCCAACGGAGTCTGTGGGGGTGGCGCAAACATCGTCTGTAAAGATGCGGTGGACTGCACGGTCGATAGTTGTGATCCCGTCACCGGGTGCAAAGCGGTTCCGAGTAATGCCATTTGTGCCGATGGAGAAGGATGTACGATTGACACGTGTGATGCTAATTTAGGATGTCAGTACGTAAAATTACCGGAAGGTGCCCCGTGTGATGACGGGTATTTTTGTTCCACAAACGAAACCTGTAAAGGCGGAATTTGTAAAGGAGAAGGTTTTAATTGCGACGATGGCAATCCCTGCACGTCGGATTCGTGTATCAATGCCAACGATTTTGGTTGCCTTCACCAGAATTTGTCCGGGCTGATTTGTGATGACAACAACCCTTGTACGTTTCCTGACAACTGCCAATCCGGGACCTGCACGGGGCCTGCTATTGCCGCTCCCGGCTGCCCCGATCCACCGGGACCACCGGTGTTGTGTCATTTGTTTGGCAATGCGGGTGAAACCAAGTCGTGTTTTTTGTTGCTCGCTCGGACACAAATACTCGATCCTGGTGCGGCTAGTTTGACCTTACAATTGCAGTTTGACTCCCAGAAGGTGGTCATCCAGAATTTCTATGATGCTTCGAAGTACCTCACGGGCATTGGTTCGTCACCGATGTCTACCGGGCACGTGGTGACGTTGTCTCCGGCGCCCTTGTCGGTATGGAACGAATATTTTTGCTCTGTGGTTCAGCCATGTCCAGACGGCTTGCCCTGTCTTGGAGGTCAGTGCCCGTCCTACAAGGGCAAAGGTGGGATTACGTTGACCCACCCCACCAACCCGGCGGCTCTTATTACCGATGCGGTTGACGATGGAGCCGGCGATATCGTAGGGGATCCATTGTTTATCGAAGCCCGATTCATTCTGCTCACAACCATTTCCGCTGCTTTACCCACGACGCTGAAACTAACGGGTTGCCAACCCAAAACCGGAACCGGTGTCGCGCTCCAATGTACGGCATCTGATCAGATTATTTGGACTTCGTTTTAGTTGTATTGTTTTGCTCACCCGCAAATTTTTCCCAAACACTGTCCAAGTTGTGATAAGTACGGCTTCGATGTTTTTTGTGTCGCTAACATAACAAAAGGAGAAGCCCGTGGCAAAAAGAGGACCCCGCCCTTGGATTGTGCTTCCGCATCGTCCTATCGAGAAACTTGAAGACAACCTATGGGTGGTCAACGGTGATTTGCCGGGTATGCCGTTGACTCGGTGGATGACCCTTATCCGGCTGGCCGATGGGCGGTTGGTGATCCATGGCGTAGCTTGTGTCGACCCGCAAACCATCGCGGCGATTGAAAATTGGGGGAAACCCGCGTTTTTGTTGGTCCCCAACGCTTATCATCGTCTTGATATCCATGCTTGGCACGTGCGGTATCCGAACGCCAAAGTGTTGTGTCCCAAAGGCGCTCGACCCAAGGTTGAACAGGTTGTTGCGGTTGATGGGGACTATGGCGCGTTGCCAACAGATGCCGCTTTGCGTATCGAGACCATCGATGGCACCAACGATGCCGAGGGGGTGTTGATCGTGGGCAGTGGCTCTGGCTATGCCCGCAAAACATTGGTGTTTAATGATGTTTTGTTTAACCAACCCCATTTGCCGGAGTTTACCGGATTTGTGCTGAAAGCCATCGGTTCGACAGGAGATGCAAGGGTTTCGCGAATTTATCGATGGTTTGTAATGAAGAACAAAAAGGCACTCAAGAACCAATTGGAGCATCTTGCTGCCATACAAGGATTGGTACGTTTGATTCCCGGACACGGGTTGATTGTGGACCGCGAGCCGAACGCGGTGTTGGCTTCCGTGGCTGCTAAGTTATAGATCGAGTGTGTCGAAACTCAGTTGGGGCAGCATACAGAGCAGTTGTATCGGGGGGCGGTGGCCTGATTGTCGTTGAATCGACCTTGAGCGGCGGCTCCGCCAAAACCACCGTTGGGGTCAGTTGTGATGGCGAAATCGGCACAAATCGGTTCCGACAAGGGTCGTGGGCTGTCGTCGGGACTGCCAAACTGAGTCACATAACCTCCATAAATCTTGGTCCAACCGGTCTGACAGGTCGTCAACCCCCAGGCGGTATAACAGGCCGAGCCGGGTTTTGCGCATACTGTACACAATCGGGCACCGACGGTTGTGTTTCCCGGCTCGTTGTATAGTCCCTGAACTGCCCCCATTACCCAGCCGGAGTTGGCATCGGCGGTGATTTGCTGAGCATAACAAACAATGCCGATAAATGGGCGGTTGGTATCGTCCGCCGTTCCGAACGCAGTAATATAACCATTATATAATGCCGTATACCCCGAAGCGCAGGTCTGGGTGCCCCAGCGGACATACATCGCGCCGGCTGCTCCCGCAGGCCCTGTGGGTCCGGTCGGTCCCGTCGGCCCGGTCGGTCCCGTGGGTCCCGTGGGTCCTGTGGGTCCTGTGAGTCCGGTCGGTCCCATGGGTCCGGTTGCCCCGGCCGCTCCCGTTGGTCCGGTTGCTCCCGTTGGTCCCGCAGGTCCGGTGGCCCCGGTGTCGCCTTTGGGCCCTGTCGCTCCCTGCGGTCCGGCAACCCCTTGTGGCCCCGCAGGTCCAGTCGCTCCGGTATCTCCTTTGGGTCCTGTCGCGCCCTGAGGCCCGGCGACCCCTTGTGGCCCCGCAGGTCCCGTGGCGCCGGTGTCGCCTTTAGGCCCCGTGGCCCCCTGCGGTCCGGCGGGTCCGACGGGACCGGTTGCGCCGGTCGCCCCGGTCGGTCCGGTAAGCCCAATGGGTCCCATGGGACCGGTTGCGCCGGTCGCCCCGGTCGGTCCGGTAAGCCCAATGGGTCCCATCGGACCGGTTGAGCCGGTCGCCCCGGTCGGTCCGGTAACCCCAATGGGTCCCATCGGACCGGTGGGCCCCGCTGCACCGGCGGCACCGGCCGGTCCAGTGGGGCCTGGGGGTCCCACAAGCCCAGTCGGGTCCCCAACCCACTTTCCATCCTCGTCAATGACCATCCCGCCCTCTATCGACAACGAACCGATGTTAATATGGCCCTGGTCATCCTGTTGAACATAATTTTCTGGGCCAAGACCACCCAGTTGGTCTGCATTTTGGGCCAACAAGGCATACGGAATGGCTACAATTTCCTGCCTGGGCAACAGATCTTCGCCCTCGATTCGGAATGCCAGCCAAATCGGAGTTGCTGCGGCCAACGCATCCAGTAGGCCCTGGCCGTCGGATTTGCCGATCACAACATCAAATCGCCCACCAATCACGTTAACGGTGCCAAGATCTTCGGCCCAGAGAGCGGCGCCGCCTGATTCTGTGGGATACAACCCCACCTCAACCGCAAACGATCCCGATAACGGTACACTATTGGGTGCCAGCAGTTCGCCGGCGTAAGCCACATAAGACGGCAACGCCGCTGCCGCTTTCGGGGACATAACGTATATCGCCAATAGCGCGAGGTTTAACTTCCAATGCCAACGGTTGGAATAACTCATGTGGACCTCCTGATACCCTGTTGTTTCGGGTGATGCCAACTCAACGACTTCTCGGTTGGCACTCCGCTCACTTTACAAATGCTGTCTCCTGATAGAGTACTGAAAAGTGACGATAAACGAAACACCTGTGCACATTTTTGACCGAACCATTGTAGTGCTTTTCCGCCTTTCGGCATGATGGTGGTGGCTAAATAAAAAGAAAATGCAAGCTAATGAATGGAAAGATTTGTATCGGTTGTTGCCAAAAAAACGGAGGTAGGTGATGCCACAAGATCAGGTAGAGAATATTTTGGGAAAAAAAATCGCGGTAACAGGTTCATCGGGCTTGATCGGCGGGCGGCTCAGCGTGTTTCTAAAAAACCGGGGAGACGTGATTTTACCGTTGGTCCGCAGGCTTCCACGGCCGGACAGCTTGGAGCTTCAATGGTCGCCGGACACCGGTGTTGTTGATGCACCTGGGCTCGATAACTTGGACGCCGTTGTACACCTTGCCGGCGAAAATATTGCCCAGGGTCGATGGACCGAAACGGTTAAAGAACGGCTCGTTCAAAGCCGCGTGTCTGCCACGAGGCTGTTGGCTGAAAACATCGCACGCTGCACCGTACCGCCTCGTGTATTGGTTTCTGCTTCGGCTATCGGCTATTACGGAGACCGAGGAGAGGAAGAAATCGACGAAAAAAGCCATCCTGGCGAAGGATTTCTTTCTGAACTGACTCAGCAATGGGAAAAGGCCTGCCAACCTGCGATGGATGCTGGTGTTCGGGTAGTGATGCTGCGAATCGGCGTTGTTCTGGCAAAAGACGGCGGAGCGCTTATGAAAATGGTGCCGGTATTCAAACTCGGTGTGGGCGGGCCCATCGGTTCCGGTCGCCAATGGATGAGTTGGATTACCATTGACGACGTGGTTTCCGCTATTGGGCATTGTGTAGATCATCCGAAATTGGTCGGCCCCGTAAATCTGACATCTCCCAATCCTGCCCGAAATAAGGAATTTGCCCATGCCCTGGGCAAATGCTTAGGTCGTCCCGCCAAAATTCCCGTTCCAGCGGCGATGATTCGTATTTTATTTGGAGAAATGGGCCAGGAAACCGTGTTGTCGGGGGCCAAAGTGGTCCCGCGGCGGTTACAAGAAACCGGTTTCCATTTTCGTTACCCCACCTTAAATGACGCGTTGGCCCACCAATTGGGATGTAACTAAACGTGTGGCATGTCCCCGATATTCCTCAGGATTTTTTCGGACGATCCGGCAAAAATCCGGCTGGGTCGTGAAATCCCCTAGACCACGCCTGGTGTTGCCAACACACCACGATGTTGCGTTCTGTTTCGGAGTTCGAGCAATCGGTTACACGTTCCCGCGCTATGTTAACCGGTGCCTTGTCAGTGGGGTGTTGCCAGTCCCATTTGGGGATGCGGCTATTGTCCGCAGAGTACAAAGGTGAGGTTACGACTATATTTAGAATTCTTGGCGAGGTTTGAAACCGATCTTTCCGATGGCTCCTGTCAGGGGCGTTGACACATATTGTGTAACCATGAAAACATCATAGTTGCGACCATCACCCTGGCGCAGCGAGGAGGTAAACACGATGAGCACACAAATTGACGACGTCCTGTTAAAACGTATCGACCACTTGGTGGAGGCGACAGACGACCTTCAACCGATTACTCAAACTCCGGAATTTCAGGGGGCGATTCAACGTGGACGAACGTTGTGTTTGGAGGCCCGTGATGGCCTTGCTGCCGCAGCTCGTGCCCGGGCTATTGATTTGGTCGAAAACGATACTTCGTCCGCTGACTTTACGGATAAAGCCGCTGCAGCTATCGACGAATATGGCTACCTGCGGGAGTCGATTCGGACCTCATTGCTCAACGTGCCGCCATCGGTACGTGTGCAGTTGGGACCTGCGGAAATGACCCGGAGAGCACGATTTATCGAAGAATTTTTGCCGCTGCCGGTATCTGAAGTCGCTCGTTTAGGTAGGCAAGCCATCGTGACTCACCTTGGAGAGGTCATGGGCAGTCTCGTTGGGGAGTGGGCCATTCAAGCCGAGACTTTGCAGGGTTTTGAAACCGCCGTCGAGGAGTTGCAGGCAGCCTGGAAGATTGTGATCCACGAAGAAGTTGATGATGCCGAAGTGGAAAAAAAGCTGCTCGAAGCCCGAGCGTTGGCATCGACACGGACCATCGCCATGCGAGGACTGCTTGCGGCCGTTTTGAGATTCGACAACAGCCCGCTTGATGTGGACACGTTGTTGCTGAAACTGCCGCAGCGGAAAACCAGCGGGAGCGCCGCAGATTTTGCATCGGTTCCAGTTACCCCTAAATTGCCCGCCGATTCAACCGAGTAGATCTATCGGGATTTCTCACCCACCGGTCTTGGGCTCACCAGTCTTCAGCTACGACCGTCAAACTGCGCGCACGTTGGGGTCGAACTCCCTCCGCGGTGGTCGACGTTGTGACAGACATCTCGGCTAAAGTCGCACATTTTTGCGAACTCAGCCACCTGAAGGAGTGTCATCTGTCCAAAGATTGATCACTCAAACGAGTTGATCCGCCCAAAATGTGACGTTATTTGTCACTCAAGCGAGTTGATCTGCCCAAAATGTGACGTTATTTGTCACTCAAGCGCCTGACCAACACCCGATACTCCCCTCAGCGGTCCTTGCAATCGCCTGAGTTCGCAAATTTTTCATAGATCGTCAACGGGAACGATTCACTTATCGGTGTCCGCTGACCGTCTTCGGCATTGGGTCAATCGTCACAGGTGGAAAACCAGAGGTCTTTCATGCTTTCACCACCCGGGTCGGTAATTTGAACCGCCCCGATCGGTGTGTCGGATACGTACGCTAGAAAACTGTCGCCTTTTCCGCCGGCGGATTTTTGGGCGATGATGTCACCTTGAATATCAAACAGCGTCGCGTTGGTGTTGGCAGGGAATTTCATGGCAAGGGTGACTACCGGCGCTTTTACAAAGGTAATCCGAATACCATGTTGGCCTGGTGGAAAACATCCCGCGTAGTTGTTGCAGTTAACCCGCAGCGCAAACCCTGTCTCTTCGGTTCCCCACCAGGCGATGTGTCCGGACGGGTCGCCGCCGACGTATTCCACTGTGAAACCAAAGGTGTTGAGATATTCGTCCACTGCGACCGGTTCTGCGGCCACAACTCCGGTTTTGCCGTCTCCATGGGTTTCAAAGTCGGCGTGGTGGGCGGCTTGGACCTGAAGTTCATAAAACAATTGGGTATAATACCACTCATTGACCAGCCCTGTTTTTTCGGCGGTTGTTTTACACTGGGCAGCACAGGTGCCTTGGCCGGTCAGCGTAGCCGTGCTGCACGCGGTGGCGTCCGGACATTCTTCGGGACAGGCGCCTGACTGTCCGGAACCAATGGCAATATCGCACAACTCTCCCGCTCCAGCTTCCACTTTGCCGTTTCCACAGCAGTTTTCCAACGTTGTGAAACTACACTGAGCCGTACACAAGTTGGCGGGTGAAACAAACATCACGGATTCTTCCGTGCAGGGGTCCAGATCGGCGCATCCTTTTTGGGTGGGGCACGCCCCGGGGCCGGATACAATTTGTGTGTCGCAGGTTTCGCCACTGTCCACGACCCCGTTTCCGCACACCGCGGCGCAATCGACGTCCGATTTGGTCGTGGCTCCGGGTGGACAACATCCGTCTGCTTTGGAGCCGCTTGAAGTCCAATTCTGGGTTACAACACAGGCAGCCGTGCAGGTTCCCGCGTTTTGCAGGGTCACCGAAACGCACGGATCGTTTGTCGCGCACGTTGTGGGACATGGTTTTGGTGAGCCGGGGCCAAAGTCACAGGTTTCTTGGTCTTCCAAAACCCCGTTGCCACATACCGCCGGGCAGTCCGGGTCATTTAATGAATTCACTGCTGTTGTGGCGGTCTGCGGGCAACATCCGTCGGCGAGTCCGACCGTCACGATCGGCACAAAACTACATGCAGCAAGACAGGTCTTGGGATTGTTCAGGATGTCGGTGGTGCATGCATCGCCGTCATCGCACGTATCTGGACAATCACCGTCACACAATTCGCCGGCTTCGAGTACTCCATTTTCACATACCGGCGTACAATCAGAGTCTTCGTTGGCATTGGCGCCGCTGGGACAACAATTGTCGGAGTGGATTGGTGTTGTGATGACACTCAGCACACATTCCACCTGGCATCCATTGCCCACCAGGGTTGCCGTGGTACATGGATCAATGGTGACGCACGTATTCGGACACGCGCCGAGCCCATCGACGATCCCGACGTCACACAACTCGTCGGAGTTTACGACCCCGTTGCCGCAAGTGGGGCCGCAATCGGTGCACTCGGGCGGTGGGCAGTCCGGGTCCGCAGGGGCACCGGCAGGGCAACAACCATCCAGGCCGCTGCTGTTGTTGGGGGTATGGGAACACCGAGCTTGACATCCTGTACCCAGCAAGATGTCGTTGGTACATGGGTTGAAGTCGTTGCAAGCCAACACGTTGACTGGACAAGGTTTCTGTGGGGCACCTGGATCACATAACTCCCCCTGATCCACCACCCCGTTGCCGCATAGCCACAGCGTTGGGTTCTCGGGTTCGTTGCCGGGCGAGGCGGCGGTGTCCGGGGTATCCAGAGCACCATTACCCTGACCGGATGTGGATGGCGTGCTGTCGGACTTGGAGTCGCCGGTGTCTTGATTACATCCCATGACGAACCCGAGGCCACAAAGAACAATACAAATCCAGGTTGCTGTTCCGTTTCGTTTAAATCCGGGCCGCATGCGTTACTCCCAACACCCTCTCAAAACCCAACATTGAACCGTCAACGTCCCCGATCCATGTCCTCTATGGTGTTGTACCGGAATATCCTAGGGGGTTGTCAATGTTTGTGTGCGCGGTTGCCCAGCATTATTAGCCCGGGTTTCTCGTGAGCTTTCGGGCCAGAGTGCTGAGGCGCGGCAGATTTGGGGACGGCGGGCCTTTTTTGTCCGCAGGCAAGCAGCGCCCTGTTGAGGGCAGAAAAAGGTCTACCACGCCGGAGAGGCTCGCGGATTGGCGCTTGTAGTCTCAAGTTCCTGGGCAATCCGGGTCAGGGAGGAGGCCAGGGAAAGGCGGGCCATCTTTTCGGAGTCAACTTGGGGTTACAAACAAGGCAGGAAGTACCTTTGGGTAATACAACCAAGGTTTTTAGAAACTCAATGACCGCGTTCTTTTTTGTGTCGGACAAGGCCCACCAGGCATTGATTTGTGCGGTTGCTTCCCCCCCGTGGGCCTCGATTGCGTCGCGGAAAGTCAGAAATTTACCGTGATGAAAAAAGGGTGGTTCACTGGCTGAACCCCAAAGCCGGCGGGTCAAAAATCGTGTTGTTCCCGCAAGAAACGCTTTTGTGCCCTGCGGCGCGTTGAGATCCAGTGGATCTTTATGCGGATTTTGAGGGTCGTTGGGACCCGACGTGATGTCATGTAACTTTAGATCGGAAAACATCGGGACCCAAACCACGTTGGTTTGTTTTTTAAGCCGTGGGTTGGGCAGAGAAGATGACAGCAGATCAACCGAAACGATCGGTGCCTGACCTGGTTGAAGATTGCCCGGAGGGTTGTAGGGACCCGGTTCGGTAAAAATCCAGCCGTCATCGGTTAATGGTAAGGCGGGGACATGACAGGACACACAGCCGAGTGTCACAAATGTCTGTTCGCCTAATTTAACAGCCGCTTCGATTTGTGGGTCGTCCGGGATGATTCTTCCGGGAACGGGCAGGGTAGCTTGATAGATGGCCATCGCCGTCACATCGGCAATTGTGACTTCGTTTTGGTACCCGTCGCCATCGGGGTCGAAGCCGTCGCCAAACCGTTCTTCCGACTGGATGCCGAAATGATGATTGAGAGCACTGTTGGTGAACTCACGTAAGCCGACCACCGCACCCGCTTGTTGAAACGGAAGAATCAACAAAGATGGAGGTTTGGTGGGGCCGGTTGAAGTGGTGCTTGACCCCGGCAGGCCTACGACCTGGGTTGTGTCCCAACTGCCGTCCATATTCCGAATCAACACCCCGAAAAAAACACCTTTGGTGACGAGGACAGTTGATTTTCCCGGAAGGGTTGCATCGCGAAGGATCTGCAATTCTTCGGTCATTTGTCGGGCAAGCATTTCGATGAACCCGCCGCCTAAAAAACCGACCGTTGATCTAAAATTACCAATTGACTGCAACGTGACCGCGTTTCCCTGTTCGTCTTTGGAGCCGGAAATCGGGAATGGATCGGTAACATCGAAGGTCGCGAAGTCAAACCGTTGGGCTCCGGCAAAAATCCCGGTCACAAAATCGCCGCCGCCGCCAGAGACCGGCAGGTTGTGACACCCAAAACAACTGTTGCTGTCCGGGCCGGAAACCCGGTTAAAGTTGCGCGGAAACAACAGCGGGGCCTCAAAGTCCTGAAGGGGAGCGCCAAATCCGTTGCTGAATGGCCTTCCCGCCCCGTCTTGCGGGGTCCATACGGCATGAAACAACCTGTCGCCGAACGCGATGAGG
>JABWCM010000160.1 GCA_013360285.1 Myxococcales bacterium | reverse complement strand
GAGGCAATATCGGGCATATGCCGCAAGGAGGGGCATGGCCAAGGCAGCCTAAATTAGCCGAACAGGGTTCACTTATCTATTTTCGCTGACCCTCTCAGTTTGGATCGGCCCTTTTGCCCGCGCGTTCGTGAGAAATCCGGGCTAGATACTGCACGTTACCACAGCAACTTCGTTACCAATTTGTACTGGTCTTGACTATATAACCTCAGGTGAAATCGACCGAATCAACACCTTGGGAGTTTGGTGATTAAATAACATGACCACTACGCCACTCCGCGTTGTATTTTTTGGAACCCCTGAGTTTGCAAAGACGATCCTTGAAGCATTGGTTACAGCGGGACACTTCGTCGTTGCTTGTGTTTGTCAGCCGGACAAACCAAAGGGGCGGTCTCCCGTGCCGGCGCCGCCACCGACAAAGGTATTTGCCCAGGCACACGGGATCGATGTACTACAGCCAACTCGACTCAAGACGGGCGATTTTCCAGAATGGTTGGAATCCGTTAACGCCGACGTGGCAGTCGTAGCGGCGTATGGACGAATACTGCCGCTTAGGGTGTTGCAAGCGCCTCGGTTTGGGTGCATTAACGTCCATGCGTCCCTATTGCCGGAATATCGGGGAGCGGCGCCCATTCAACGGGCGATTCTGGACGGAAAGTCGGAAACGGGCGTGACCATCATGCAGATGGATGAGGGGTTGGACACTGGCGCGATTTTGCTTCAAAAGCGGGTTGTGATTACCGAAACGGATACGTCGCAATCGCTGCATGACAAGCTTGCGGAATTGGGTGCTGCAGCAGCAGTCGAGGCGCTGAATTTGGCGGCGCATTCGAGACTTACGGCAGTGGCGCAGGATGAGTCAAGAGCCACGATAGCACCGTTGATTCATAAAGAAGACGGGTTTGTGGTTTGGCAACAATCGGCCGTACACATTCACAGGCTCGTTCGGGCAATGTATCCGTGGCCGGGGGTATCCACACGCCATCAAGGAGCGGTGATCAAGATTTTCCCGTTTGCGCAATTTGATATGACCGAGGTACTGAATGCGAAGCCCGGTACGGTGATGGAAGTATCCGCGACAGGAATCCGTGTCGCATGTGGCGTTGGTACTTTGGTGCTGACTGAGCTGCAGTTGGAGGGGCGGAAACGAATGCCTGTCAAAGACTTTATTAGTGGTCATAAGATAACGGTCGGAGAAGTTTTGGGGTAGTTGCTTTAACTTAATATAGCGTTGGAATTGTTTAGTGCGAGTTTTTCGGAGGGCATCTAAATGTTTAAACACCCCCAGGGATGTGCACATAAACGGGAGGTTAGTTGATGGCGATTCTGCGGAATTTGGCGATGCTGGTCGCGGTGTTAGCTGCCGGTGTGGGTTGTCGATCGGAGCAACACGTTCAACCTACGAGCGAAGAAGCACCCACGGAGTCGGCGAACAGCGGAGCCGGTACAACTCCGCAACCGTTGAACCAGCCCGACATACAGTCCGAAAAACGACAACCCACCGAAGGTAACGACCCAAACTCGATTCCGACCGATCCAGCAGTAGCAGTAGCCCGCCCGTCGCCGGGTCGTGCGGAATCGCCGGGTTTTCAGAATCCTCCGGCGGAAATGGCCGGCACGAACGATCAACCTGTTGCCGCCGTGTCGGAACACGTGCTTTCCCGAACAGAGGTTGGCGAAAAAAGTGAAGTAAAGCACATCCTAATCGGTTGGCGTGAGCTAGCCGCCTCATATCGAGGCCAGATGGATCCCAGGGCTGCTGCACGTACAAAATCGGAAGCAGATGCGTTGGTGGTTACGTTATTAACCCGGTTAAAAAATGGGGATACGTTCGATGCATTAATGGTCGAGTACAGCGAGGACGCGGGGAGCGCGACGACAGCTAAATCCTACATGGTTACCGAAGATGCGGCGCTGGTTCCCCCGTTTAAAAATCTCGCGCTGAGACTCCACAACAACGAAGTAGGTCTTGTTGAAACGGCCTACGGATGGCACATCATAAAACGGATCCAATAAAAAGCCGGCCGTGTTTGTTTTTGCGGAAGCCGCCCCGTAGGTGTGTGGTATTTTTAGATGAAATCGTTGTCCTGGCCATCTGTTGCCGTCTCGCCCGTAAAAATCCCTGCGCCACTACCCGGATATGACTGGGGATTTTTCCGGACGATCCGGCTCAAATCCGGCTTGCCAAAAATTCCCCTAAAAAACACCAGCCATCTACGATGGTTTCTGCATTATATGCTCCTGACTGCACTTGCGGTGTTTGGGTTTGCAATTACCAACGGCTGCGGAAATGTGAAACGTTCACCGCGGGAATTAATGAAGGAGGGATTAAGCAAGGCAATTCCCGATGAAAAACTGGGACCAGCGGCAGTGCTTCGGGTAGATGATGCGTCAGTAGATCCGCTTTTTCGAGACATTTTGGTTGCTGCATCTCCACATTGTCCGATGACGGTATCGTCGGAGACGATTTGGACCGTTGTGTCCGACAACAAAGTTGTGTTTCAGCTCAAAGAAATTGCCAAAGTAACTGCGAAGGAAAATCTTGAATTTGCTGGTGAAGTGCAAAAGACCTTGGAAAGACCCGGCTCTCCGGTTGAAACCGTTCGCAAATCTGGTTTGTTTGTTAACAAACGCTTTTATACGCAAGATACATCGGATGTGTGGCTTGAGCATGTTGGTCTGCGTATCGACCCCATGAAATGGAGGCACGAGGCTTTGAAGCCGTTGCCGGATCTTCTGGATTTGTTGAGTCCGTGGTTCGCACGGTCGGATGTCGGGCCTACAACATGGCATACGTTACCGGCTAGAACGGTCCGACTTGTGCCGGTGTCGCCGCATGTGCGCTCTGAGCCTGTTTCCGACACCGAGCGGAACACACTGTTGGGTTGGTCACAGTGGTGGCGCGGGAAACACAGTCTGCGTGAACTCTCTGGTGAACTGGTGGTTGAAACTGGTTGTAATTGTGTAGTGGCTGCGGATTTGATGGCCAGTGTGGCAATTGCGAAACCGAACGAACCCGTTTATGAGCTTCGCATTAAACACCACACCACTACCCAACCACTGAACAGTAATCCATCCATTGTCGCCCCGAGCATGGTTGAAATTGCAACAAGGGAGCGGGTTGTACCCATGATCGACGAGGTTCTACAAGATTTTCTCGAGTCGCGATAACGGTTCGATTTCAGGTTGACAGCCCTACGACTGCGTGCTAGTAGAGTGCGCCTTTTCGCAGGATTGCGGCGATCGACCGCTTTCCCGTGTAAAATTGGTAAACAAAATCTGGCGCCCTGTTTTTGGTGAGGGCGTTTAAACTCTGGCACGTGTACGAAAATGACATCCGTATTTTATGGATGTCTCGTCTTAACTAAGTATGGCGGTTCTGGGTGAGGCCGGCTAAAAACCGAGCCAAATCAAAAAGTTTGGGTGCCAGTAAGCAGAAGTATCTTTGGCTAAATTAAATAAGTGTTCTTCATTTGGGGCGTCGTCAAGCGGCAAGACTCCGGTTTTTGGTTCCGGCATCCCAGGTTCGAATCCTGGCGCCCCAACCACTTGAAGTAACACACCGTTGTGCCAGATCAGCCGGCCAAAATGGCGGGCTGCTGCGGTGTGATTAAATAATGTGTCCGTCCAACGTGGTGCCTACGTAGTCTGAACGGGTTCACAATAGAGCGAAGGAGTCGGTGACATTGGTCATGGAAACGATGAAGTTAGAAGCTACTGCACGCACGGATATAGGTAGTGCTAAGTCTCGGCGTTTACGTGTAGCAGGTACCGTGCCGGCTGTGGTCTACGGTTATCGTGCCGAAACAAAACACATCAGCGTCGTACCTAAAGCGGTCATTGCGGTGCTTGGAACACGTCGAGGGACGAATCAACTTGTTGAACTCCAGATCGATGGAAAACCGGGACCTCGTTGCATTATTCGAGAAGTTCAGGTTCATCCCGTGCGGCGGACTCTGTTGCATGTAGATTTTTGCGAGGTCTCCGAGAGCAGACCCGTTACGATCAATGTGCCGATTGAAATTATTGGCCGTTCCATCGCCGAAAAAGCAGGTGGAAAACGACAGCAGATTATCCGCAACTTGAATATTCGCTGCTTGCCTCAACATATTCCGGATGCCATCACGTACGATGTGAACTCAATCGCGACAGCGACGACTGTTCACATCTCCGATTTAATCATGCCGGAAGGCGTGACGGCGCTTTATCGCCAGAATTATCCGGTGGTAACAATCTCGATGGCTGGGGGTACGGCAGACGCGGCGTAAATTGGACGATTTACGCACGTTGGCAGCCATGTCTGGCTTGTCACGGCGCCCGCAGCAAAACTGCCCGAGTGTCCCAGAAACCTGTGCGCACGGGGTCAAACTGCACGGACGCGGGCCAGCAATTCCCCGAGTGCGAGTTTGGACGCAAAAATGGAGGCTACAGGTGGAACCGAACTGGAAGCCGAACGACGGTAAGAATCGGGGTTAAGGTATTCGAAACCACTTCGTTCCAGTCGGTTGGGCTCGGCCTGGAATCGACGGGCGAAGCGGACGCCGATCATTGTTGCCAACCAAGTTGCCCAAACCGGAAATTTCCAAACAGGTTGGAGTCAAAACTGCTGGCCGGAGACCGGTTGATATGTGGGCGTGTTGGACGTCAATAAGGCCCGGAGTGATACCTCGGGCGTGTTGCGGGAGAAATGCGTCGGCGATGATTCGTCGAAATATATGGGCGAGCGGGTGTTTCGTTGAAGTTAATTGTCGGGCTTGGCAATCCCGGACCCAAATATACAAGGACACGGCACAACGTTGGCTTTAGGGTAACAGACGAATTGTTACGCCGCTCTGGCGCAACACCAAAAGATAAGTTTCGAGGAGAATTCGCCCTTGTCGGTGTAGGTACGGAGCAATTTGGGGTATTAAAGCCGCAAACATTCATGAACGTAAGTGGTGAATCCGTACGTCTTGCTGTTGAATTTTATGGCATTCTTCCCGCGGATATCCTCGTTGTTCATGACGAACTCGACCTTCCGTTAGGCCGAATCAGGCTGAAGGTCGGTGGCGGGCATGCCGGACACAACGGACTGCGGTCGATCATACAACACTGTGGACCCGAATTTGTTCGAATTCGGTGTGGAATTGGCGGAAAACTGGTATCAGGGCCAACCACAAATTTTGTGTTGGGCAACTTTGGCCAAGATGAAGAAATACTCGCCGCCAAAATGATCGATGTCGCGGCGGACATGATCGAGCACGTGCTACAACACGGACCTTTGGCAACGATGAATCGATATCATTCCGAAGTTTAGATTCGGACGGCCGCGACGCGAAAACGGCAACTTACCGAGCGTCAAAAATTGGGGGTGATTGTTGAAAGTGGATGGTGATGGAAGCGCAACCCCGCGCATACAGGGAGCAGAGAGCAACCTATGAGTAGTATCTTATCGTTGCCCGTCTACGGCGTAGTAGCTGCCGGTATTTTGGCGTTGATCTACGCTGCAGCGCGTAGTTCTTGGATCAACAAACAAGACGCTGGTACCGACGAAATGAAGACCATCGCGGGGCACATCCGCGAGGGTGCAATGGCGTTTCTTGGACGAGAATATCGCGTTTTGGCGATTTTTGTAGCGGTCGTGGCTGTCCTGCTTGCGATTTCAAACGCCAGCATGGCTGACAGCCATTGGCTTATAGCCCTGTCATTCGTAGTGGGTGCTGGATGTTCCGGATTGGCGGGATTTTTTGGCATGCGTGTGGCTACTGCGGCCAACGTTCGAACAACTGCTGCGGCGCGAACGGGATTGAACAAAGCACTGGGCGTCGCCTTTGCAGGTGGTTCGGTGATGGGCATGTCGGTCGTTGGACTGGGTGTGTTGGGTCTCACGTTGCTGCTTATCTTATTTGCTTCTAGCGGTATCTTTCTTACAGAAGGATTTCATGTCGCCGAATATGACCGGCTTCTGAACGTCCTGGCGGGATTTTCGCTTGGTGCCAGCTCCATCGCGCTCTTTGCTCGTGTCGGTGGCGGAATATACACAAAAGCTGCAGACGTAGGTGCTGACTTGGTTGGAAAGGTCGAGGCCGGCATTCCTGAAGATGACCCTCGAAATCCGGCGACGATTGCCGACAACGTCGGAGACAACGTCGGTGACGTTGCGGGAATGGGTGCAGACCTTTTCGAGTCATATGTGGGTTCGATTTTGGGTGCAATGATCATCGGCGTTGTTGTCGCGGGAAATCTTGCTGGTGTGGATGGAACCATGGGGTTCGTCCTGTTGCCACTTTTTCTGGCTGCAATTGGAATTGTCGCATCGATTTTTGGTTCTTTTTTTGTTCGTACAAACGAAGGCGGTAATCCCCAGAAAGCGTTGCATATGGGAACCGTTGTCGCCGCCATTGTTACGCTTGTAGCGACCTGGTTCATGATTGGAATGGTGCTGCCGGAAGGACTTTTCTTCACAGCGGATTTGCCGATTACACAACGCTGGGGTACCCACGGCCTGGGTTTGTCGGCCCACGTAGGCGTTTTTGTCGCTGCGCTTGTTGGTTTGGCCGCAGGATTAGCCATTGGTTTGCTGACGGAATATTACACATCTGATCACTATGGTCCGGTCAAACACATCGCAAAAAGTTCGTTGACAGGGCCCGCAACCAACATCATTGCCGGTCTTGCTGTGGGGATGATGTCGACGGCAATTCCTGTCATTTTGGTTGTTATTGCTATTCTTGCGTCGTACTACTGCGCCGGACTGTACGGGGTCGCTCTTGCTGCTTTGGGGATGTTGTCAACAACGGGCATCCAGTTGGCGGTTGATGCGTATGGACCGATTGCGGACAATGCGGGCGGTATTGCGGAAATGTCCGAGCTGCCAAAAGAAGTGCGAGCGCGAACAGACAAACTGGACGCTGTAGGGAATACGACTGCTGCTATTGGCAAGGGCTTCGCTATTGGGTCTGCCGCGTTGACAGCGTTGGCGCTATTTAGCGCGTTTACTGCGAAGTCCGGTTTGCGGGACGGTCAACTGGATGTGACGCACCCGGAAGTGATGGCCGGGCTCTTTCTTGGAGGAATCCTGCCATACGTGTTTAGTGCGATGGCAATGAACGCGGTTGGTCGTGCCGCGTCATCCATGATCGACGAGGTTCGTCGCCAGTTCCGTGAAATAAAGGGTTTGCTTCAAGGTACCGCCAAAGCCGACTACGCACGTTGTGTGGATATTTCGACCGCCGCAGCCATTAAGGAAATGGTATTGCCCGGTATCCTGGCCGTTGTTACTCCCGTGATTATCGGCCTGTGGAGCATGTACGCGCTCGGCGGCTTACTCGCCGGCGTTACGGTGTCCGGCGTGCTGTTGGCGATTTTCCAGTCAAATGCCGGTGGTGCTTGGGATAACGCGAAAAAACACATCGAAGGTGGTGCTTTTGGAGGAAAGGGGTCGGATGCACATAAGGCCGCAGTAACCGGTGATACCGTTGGGGATCCATTTAAAGACACCGCGGGCCCGTCGCTGAATATTCTCATTAAACTTATTACAGTAGTTGCCTTAGTGACTGCGCCGGTTCTGGTTTCTTTCCACAGCAAGGCCCAACCTGAACAAACGTCTGCGTCCGTTGTAGAGGATGGCGTGGATGTCACCGATTCATCCACAATCAACAGAGCGGGTAGCGCGGGCTCGGTTGGTGTTGCGGCCGATAGCGTTCGAGGTGTCGCAAACACAAACCGTGTCACGACGCGTGCAGCCTTGACGTCCCGCCAAGCAGTCGATGCGGTCACGGTTCCGCAGGATCCGGCCGGTCGGGCGCGGCTCGTTGCACAACGCCAAGGTGTCCAAGCGCGGGATCGCCACGTCAATCGCGGTGTTGAACACGTCGACCCGCGGCGGCAACGTGAGCAGCTTGTAGCCAATCGGGATAGATTGCGGGCCGAACGGTCACAAAACCTGAGAGATGGGCGTAGCAGCGCCGAAGTACGTCTTAATCCGGCAGCGATTCGACGCCCGGTTGCTGCTTTGCCACAAGCAGAAAGCCCTTCCGCTGTCCAGTAGGATTGATGTTGGTGCTTTGTCACAATATCTGAAAATGTGGTGTTAAGAACGGGTGTAAACTCAATACCCTCGCTCTGTGGGACTCACAGGGCACTGTCCGAGCTTAGTTAGTGGCGGACATTTTCGAGAGGAATGGTTATGGCAAATGTGCAGCGTTTTCGGTTATATGAATCGGTGTTCATTCTGAACCCGGAGTTAAGCGACGAGGCAGTTGAGCGCCTCTGGGAGCGTGTAGACGGCGTTTTGAAAAAAATGTCCGCACACGAAGTGCGACGCGAAAGTTGGGGCAAACGAAAGCTGGCGTACGAAGTCAAGAAACAGCAAAAGGGAATCTATCAGTACGTTTTGTATCTCGGTGGCAACGATGTTGTGGCTGAGTTGGAACGAAATTTGCGTCTGTTGGATGACGTAATCAAGTTCGTAACAGTAAAACTTCAAGACGATATCGTTCTTGATTCCTACGACTTTGAAACGGAACGCGGTAAAACGACGCCGATGTTGGGCGGGTCTGCTGTCGATTCTATCTCGGACGATTCTGTGCGTTCACGCCGTACCGGCTTGGACGACGACGATGATGACGATGATGTCGACGATGACGATGACGTAGATGACGACGACTTGGATTAGAGCTGATTGTGTTGCTTACTGACTGGTCTTGTAAATGCCGGAGCCACGCAGGGAGTATCATCCACAAGCGGTGAGGGTACGAGCAGGTATGAACCGGTAAGAGCACGAAACTCCTCAGACGACGGACAATCAGCGGTGTTGGTTTACCAGTGGGAGCGATAAATATGAAACAAGGACGTAAACGACGTTTAGGGCGCCGAAAAGTGTGCCCGTTCTGCGCAGACAAAAATCTTTTGCTTGATTACAAAGACCCAGAGTTGCTGAAACGATTTATCACAGAGCGTGGTCGAATCATTCCGCGTAGAATTTCCGGTACTTGTGCTGGACATCAACGGGATTTGGCCGAGGGTATTAAGCGGGCACGCAACATTGCTTTGCTGCCTTTCTCGACGATTGCCTAACTAGGGTACGACTAAGTTGAACGGGCCTAAGTAGTGATTTTTTGGCCCGGTTTTCTTAGCGGAGGTGTGGAATGAAAGTGATAATGAAGGAATACCTTCCCAACGTGGGCAAGATGGGAGAGGTTGTTGATGTAGCTGACGGCTACGGGCGAAACTACCTGTTGCCCCGAGGCTTTGCTGTATTGGCAACCACCGACAACGTCGCACGATTGAACCACGAAAAACGACAGATAGAAAAGAAGCGTGCTAAGTTACAGTCGGAAGCAAAAACATTGGCGGAGCGTTTGGCCCGGTTTTCTTGCCAAATTTCTAAGGCCGTCGGAGAAGGTGGGCGGTTGTATGGATCCGTCACTGCAATGGAGATCGAAGACCAACTTCATGAACGTAACTTTATGGAAATTTCCCGTCGTCAAATCATGATGGAGCACCCCATCAAAGAACTCGGCGAATTTTCAATTCCTATCAAGATACATCCAGAAGTAACCGTTTCTATTAAAGTGGAAGTCGTCGCACGTGCCGACTAGCTGTGTAGCGTTAAATAGGGGAGCATGATCCTGCCGAATTTGAGCCGGATCGCCCCCAAAAAACCCGAGCCATATCGGGAACATGGCGCAAGGTTTTTTGAGGGCGAGACGAACAATGGTGGCCGGGACAAAAATTTCATCAAAAAACACCACACGCCTAGCCCGGATTTCTCACACGCTTGAAGCTACGAGTGCCGATCCGCGAGCGTCTTCGCACGTGGTAGATCTTTTGTGTTCTCAACAGGGCGCTGCCGTGCCTGTGCTGTGGGCACAAACAGCTCACTGTCCCCAAATCTGATGGCGCCTCGGCGGCCGCAGCCTCAAGCTTGTGAGAAATGAGGGTTAGTTGCGGCCCCGGGCGTTGAAAGACTTACGGCGATTATGACGCTGTCGTATAGTCCGACAGCCATCTAAAGTTAATAAAATCTCTCCATATCTTCAATTACAACCGCTGTAATTATAATGCCGTTTGTACTGGTTGCATGAGAAAACAAACAGCGTTCGGTTTGAGTTCATTGTTGATGAGGGAAAAATGCCATGGGCATACAGCAAATAGACGAAGAAATTTGGCTTAAGGTTGGGGTTGAAATCCCAGAAGCCGCCGAAGAGCCTTTCTTGGGTGCGCTTGGGGAATGGACATCCCGTGGAGTGGAAGTACTGACCGATGGGACTCGGCCGGTCGTGCCGGCATTGGAATCCATGCCGCCGTGTTGGATTCGGCTTTCCCTTTACGGCCGTCCGAATGAGATTGAGGAGTTGCAATATGTAATGTACGAGGCATTGAGTCTGCTAAAGTCCCTCTTCATTGCACCAGATACTTCTCGTATGTTACCTGTTGAGGCGGTTGAGCCAGGATGGAGAGACCGTTGGAAGTCTTTCTTTCATGTTACACAAGTTAGCCCTCGACTTGTGATTCGCCCCAGTTGGGAGCAATACACTGCAAAATCCGGAGAGTATGTCATTGACCTTGACCCGGGCACTGCATTTGGCACCGGGGGCCATGCTACGACTCGCCTGTGCTTAGTGGCGCTCGATGCGTTGATCGCAAAAGGAGCGCCGGAACCGCGAGTCTTGGATTTCGGTACGGGGAGTGGCGTGTTGGCGATTGCCGCGGCAAAATTGGGGGCCTCAGTTGTAGTCGCCTTGGATAATGACGACGAAGCGGTTGGTGTGGCAACCGAGAATGTCGCGCAAAACAACGTAGCCCGCATTGTTTCTGTTGCGAATACCCCTCTCGAACAGATATCCCAGCAATTTGATATCATTGTGGCGAATATCCTCGGTGCCGTTCTCGTGAAACTCCGCGACGTGATTTTATCGAAGTTGGTAGGCGGGGGTACGGTGGTGCTGTCCGGAATTCTTCAAGAAGAGGCACAGCAAGTTGCTGCGGCTTATGTCGCCGGAGGAATGCAAATGGTTTCCCGCCGCGATGAAGGTGAATGGTCAGCGCTTGAATTAAGGGCACCGGAATGAAACGTGTATACCTCTGCGACGGAGTACCTGATTCCGCTGTCGATGTTCCAGTGAAGTTGAAAGCAGATGCATCCCACTACTTGGTACGGGTGCTACGCGTCGCGCGCGGAGAATTTGTAGCGTTGTTTGGGCCTACCGGCGAACCGAGAGTCGCGCAATTGGAGGAGTCTGACCCGCGGGGGGTGTGGGTTCGATTGATCTCGGCTGCCGTCCCGGGGCAGATTGTCGACGCGCCGTTTCCCGTTACGCTGTTGCAGGCCGTGTTGCGTTCACGCAAATTGGAAAACGTGTTGCAGAAAGCAACCGAACTTGGTGTTGCAGCGGTGTGGCCGATCGTCACCGAGCGTTGTGTTGTGTTGCCTCAAAACGAACGAATTGAGCATCAGGTTGCTAGATGGCAGCGAATTTGTGGTGAAGCTGTACGCCAATGTCTGCGGCGGCAGGTTCCTCTTGTACGTGCTCCGATGTCACTTGGTGTCGCCTTGGAACAGTTGCCATCGAAGGATGGTTACCTAAAATTGGTGCTGTGGGAAAACGAGCGAGGCCGCACTCTGAGGCAAACACTCGAGAACACATTTCCTGAACAATGTGCGGTTCTTGTCGGGCCAGAAGGTGGTTTGTCGGCTCACGAAGTGGACAAATGTGTTGACGTGGGGTTTGTTCCCGTTTCTCTCGGACCCCGCATAGTGCGTGCAGAAACGGCACCTCTGGTAGCACTGTCGGCAATACAGCTTGCTTGGGGAGATATGCGGTGAACGAAAGTGGATTTTGAGTCATTGCTGCCGCAAATTGTCGAAACCCCTCCCGGACCAAAAAGTCTAGATTTGGCCCGACGACTGTCAGCCTCCGAATGTGCTGGAATAACGTACATGGCGCCGGACGGCAGTTTTCCGGTTTTTTGGGAGTCCGCCTATGGTTCGAATGTGTGGGACGTGGACGGGAATCGGTACATCGATTTTACTGCTGCGTTTGGTGTTGCGGCATGTGGGCATCGGCACCCGGCACTAGTCGAGGCGGCTTGTCATCAAATTCATAGTTTGCTTCATGGAATGGGTGACGTCCACCCGAGCCGCGCAAAAGTTGACTTATTGGACGCGTTGACCGCCGTTGTTCCCAGACCTCTGGGTCACGCCATTCTCGGTCAGAATGGCTCAGATGCGGTTGAAGCGGCGCTAAAGGCCGCGTATTTGCATACGAAACGTAGTGGTATCATTGCTTTTGTCGGCGGATATCATGGATTATCGGGGTTTGCCCTCGGCTGTACCTCGGCGGGCAAGTTTCGGGAACCGTTTTCGCCTTATCTTACTGACAACGTTACTTTTCTAAGTTTTCCGCGTCGTACTTGCGCTCGCGACAACCACGACGAAATGTCTCTAAATAGGGCATTGTCGGCCGTACGACAACGGCTTTCAGACAAATACCTTCCGCCGGTCGGCGCCATTTTGGTTGAGCCGATCCAGGCACGCGGTGGTATTGTTGTACCGCCGGACGGTTTTTTGCGTGGGTTACGGGAATTGTGTGACGGGGTTCGCACAGTGTTGATATGCGATGAGATCTTTACAGGATTTGGCCGCACCGGCGAATGGTTTGCGTGTCAGCACGAGGGAGTGATTCCTGACCTGATGGCTGTCGGCAAAGCACTGACTGGAGGATTTCCTTTGTCAGCGACCTTGATGACTCCCGAAGTTGCTGCATCGTGGCCGAAATCACCTGGTGAGGCAATTCATACGAGTACGTTCCTCGGCCATCCGGTTGCATGCGCAGTGGGGGCTTCCTCCATTAAGTTAATGCAAACGTTGGCTATCCCACTACGCGCGGCCCGCGGGGGCGACCGACTGATGCAGCGCCTACGCAGAGCATTTTCCGGTTCTCCGGCAGTCAATGAAGTTCGGGGAAGAGGAATGCTTGTTGGTGTTACGATGACAAACGGTCGATACGGCGAACCACCTTTCCAGGTGGTGAACCGAACTGTGACGGCCGCAATGCGGCGCGGGTTGTTGATTCTTCCGTGTGGGGCCAATGGCGATACCGTGTCGATTACTCCGCCGATAACCACCAGCGAAGCACAGTTGGACCACGGAGTGGAAATCCTAGCTGATGCTATTGCGGAGGCGGTAACATAACCGCTCAACTCGATGGATCTGCAAAAGCACATATTGTCGGTAATGAAGCGGGGTGCTGGTCATCCAATTTCCGATGACGAATTTAATGACCTCGCTCTGGCCCTTTTTGGTTATCAATACGGACATAACGACGCGGCGCGACGGTTTTGGACCACACGTGGAGTGGCTGTCTTCGGAACGTCTCATTGGTCACAGATCCCGCCCGTTCCCCAAGCGGCTTTTAAGTCTTTGACGCTGACCACTTTTGATCCCGCTGCTGCTTGTTGTGTATTCCGGACAAGTGGAACAACAAGCGGGGAAATTCGCGGAACACATTATTTCAAAAGCACCGAATTGTACGAGGCGAGTGCTGTAGCGTCATTTTCAGCCCACGTACTGCCCGATCAAGTTCAACTTCCTATGCTTGTGTTGGCGCCCCATCCACAAGAGACACGAGATTCATCGTTGAGCGCGATGGCTGGGTTTGTGGAACGTTTTCTTTGTGGGGAGCATGGTGCCTCGTACTGGATGACGGAGTCCCAGCTAAATTACCAAGGTGTCTTGCACCGTCTCGAACAATACATCGAGATCAATCAACCCGTACTTCTGTTTGGGACTGCGTTTGCCTTTGTTCACCTGCTGGACTATCTCGCTGCCCACGGTCGTTGCTTAAAGCTACCCCCAGGGTCTCGTGTCATGGAGACAGGTGGTTTCAAAGGCAAATCAAGAGCGATACCCCGGTTGGATATGCTGAATTTGTTTCATCAGCATCTTGGAGTCGGTTCGCGTTGGGTGGTCAACGAATATGGAATGACGGAACTTAGCAGCCAGTTGTACTTAGATACGCTATCCAATCCCGATGCCGCCCGTCCAATGTGGGTCACACCGCCATGGTTGCGTGTTCGCGTTGTGGATCCGCTCACCCTTCAGGATGTACCAACAGGGTCCAGCGGATTGCTTGCGTTGTATGATCTTGCCAATATTGGGTCGGTTTTGGCAGTTTTAACGGCGGACCTAGGGCGTTTGGAGTCAGATGGTCGGGTTGATGTACTCGGCAGGGCTGACGCATTGGAACGCCGGGGCTGTTCGTGGGCAGTAGACGCTGTATTGGCAAAACCCGACGAAGTGCAGGTACCGCTTGGGAGTTTCGGTGCGACGCACCCAACGACCTTCATGGATCACCACCCGGTGTTTTCTCAGATTGGGTTGTTACGAAAGTCTCAAATTGGCTTGACAGAGTATCCACCGATGCAAATAGCGCGTTTGTTGGGAACACTGTCGGAATATTGGCTTGATCCATCCTACAGCTACCGTGTTGAGGCGATCTCGACTCTTTCGGAAACGACAGGTGTACATCCGTCGTTGTTGGCGTTGGGGATGAACCACTCCTTTTCGCAATGGACTGCCCGCGCATTGATGGACCTGGTTGTACGCAGGCCGCAGTCGTCACCGATGAATAGATGTATTTTTCCCGACGTGACGTTGATCATCGCCGCGTCCAATGTTCCAACTCCGGTCATTTTCGATATTTATTCCGTTCTGATGTTAAATTGCGCTGCATTGGTTAAAATTCCATCATCACTTGCTCGGTTTGCCCGGATCTTTATTGATTCTCTTTGTGAACTGGATCCGATATTGGGTGGAAACGTGGAGTTGGTTTCGTGGGCGGGAGGAGATTCCGATTTGGAGGCCGCCGTTGCGGCACGTGTCGATGCTGTGATTACGAACGGAAGTGACAAAGCGGTTGCTGACCTCCGAACCCGAGTACCTGTTTCTACCCCCTTTTTGGCGCGAGGGAGCCGAAGTTCGGTCGTAATCCTGGACTGTTCTGCCTTACTGGGTCCAGAACTGGCGAATTGGGCTCAAAGGGTATCGACTGATGTTGTTCTGTGGGATCAACGTGGTTGTTTGTCCCCGTCGGTCGTCTACGTGAAGCCAAGCGACGCCATTTCACTTGAGGAGGTGGGGTACGCATTGAATAACGCTCTGGCGAACTGGGAAGAACGCGCTCCCTGTGGGGCTCAAACGGCGGAGGTTACGGCTTACACACGTGCTGCGTGGGACTCGGCGATCGTGGCGCAACTGGCAGGAGAGCCGGTGAGAGTGCTTTCGAACGTTGTCATTGACGAGCGGTGTAAGACGCCGAAACAACTGGTTGGGCGCCGTTTGTGGGTTGTTCCGCTTGTTGACGAAACTGGGATGATTCGGCCGTTTTCTGCCGAAATAGGGCGCATTTCAACGGTTGTACTGACTGCGCCAGTCGATAGTAGAGAAACCATAGTCTCCCTATGCGCGCGGGCAGGAGCGAGTCGCGTTTGTGCCCCCGGTGCGGCGCAGTCTCCGCCCTCGTCATGGCACCACGACGGCGTGGATGTACAGCGGGAACTGGTCCGATGGATCGACATAGAACTCGAACGCTGACTTAGAGGGTCAGCGGAAATAAGGAATCATTCCAAAGCGAATAAAGTGCGGAGATCCTGTGGAATCATCGCTCCTATGAAGTGTATTTGCCCATGGGAG
>JABWCM010000159.1 GCA_013360285.1 Myxococcales bacterium | reverse complement strand
GGAGTGCTTTTGCTTCAATTTGCCGGATTCGCTCCCGAGTAAGGCAGAAATCTTTTCCTACTTCCTCAAGAGTGTATGTTTGCGCTTCACCAATTCCAAATCGCTTACGCAAAATGCGTTCCTCACGGTCGGTGAGCGTATTGAGAACTTGATCGGTCACCATCTGCAAGTTCGTTTTCTCGATCACATCTGATGGATTGACGGCTTTTTCGTCCTCAATGAAATCCATGATGTGGCTATCGTCGTCACCCACAGGCGTTTCGAGAGAAATAGGCGCGCGAGCTAACTTAAAGGTGCGCTTCACCTGCGCTAAAGTTAATTCAGCTTCGTGAGCAATTTCTTCGTCGGTTGGCTCCCGGCCGAGTTTCTGTTCCAACTGAGACTTAATCCGCGTTAGTCGATTGAGTGTCTCGATCAGGTGAACAGGTATGCGGATTGTTCGCGCCTGATCGGCAATTGCACGGGTAATCGACTGCCGGATCCACCACGTGGCATAAGTTGAGAACTTATGGCCTCGATGATATTCAAACTTTTCAACAGCCTTCATTAAACCGATGTTGCCTTCTTGGATCAAATCCAGAAAGTGCATACCACGGTTGATGTACTTCTTCGCGATCGATACCACAAGGCGCAGGTTTGCCTGAATCATCATCGCTCGAGCACGTTCTACTTCACGCTCGGCTTCGGCAATCGTACGGTAAATTGCAAACAGAGCGTCTTTTTCCATCCGGAGCATCTCATACACTTCTTCTGCACGGTGCGCATGATTACGAGCCTGCCGCGACTGATCCGTTCGCGGAGTTCCGCTTGCTCCAAGTAACCGATCTCGAGAAGTTTTCGCGCGCTGAAGGTAGTTGGTCAGATAATTTTCTGCTGACCGTAAGTCCTTGGCAGCTCTACAAAACTCGTTCAGTGTGTGCCGAAAGATTTTGTCTCCCCACTGGTCCTCTCGAAGCAACTTGAGTAGCCCCCGAGCAGCCGCGCGGTATTCCTCGGCCGCATCTTCGTTTTCGATAAGCTGCTCACGAGCACTCAAATACGCCGCCTGGGCGGGCTTCAGTTGTTCCACAAACTTGCTTAGGCCATCACGAATCTCGTCTGCCTCTTCTTCCGTAATACGTTCATTCGGTTCACAAACACACTGAATGGGTGCCCGCCCAGCCAATATATCGTCCGCCAAATCAAAAACCGAATGATAACCATAATGTGTACTGAACAACGCTTCGATAATTCGAAACATCCCAGTTTCGATACGCCGAGAAATTTCCCTCTCGCCTTTTCTGGTCAACAAATTCACATCGCCGATGCGCTTCAAGTAAATCAAAATTGGATTCGTAGCGGATTCGCCATCAAGACGACCGCGGTTGTCTCCTTTACGTTTTTTGAAAATTGGCTCGGCCGCATCCTCCACTACGGTATCCGTAGCTAGGCGCGATTCCGCGTCTAGGGGTTGATTTGCAAGAAGTGAGTAGCCGCGATTGTTCTCAGGGGACATAAACCGCTCCATCCAGGTTGTGCCCACATTGGGCATTTGCCAAATCGTCGTGCAAAATACTGACCAACTTTCTGATTGTGACAAAATTGCACCAACACTGTTCTCTTAACTTCACTCCAACATTAAGCCGAAGACCTAGTTTGACCCAAAAAGCACCTAATATATCAAAATGTTGTACCAACATGACGCGTTGGCGTACCGAAAAAAAGTCCACGGTCAAACAACCACGGTCGGAGTCGTGCCCCCCCGTAGCTGATTGAGCATTCTTTGTTGATCTATGACAAGAATGTCGCGATTCGAAAAACACGCAGCCCGCACTGAATTCGGATTCATTTTACAAACACTACGTTGAGAAAAACACGTTGCAGACTACGATGCTGAGCGACCCAACTCGCAAAAAAGCAAAATGACTAATAATATCAAGTTACTATACAAGAAACCACCTCAGCAATGCCTTCGGTTCCCTCTGAGCAGCCTACGCTAGCCAAAGGCCACGGCGGGCTGCCATAGTCGAAAGGACACTGTCAACAATTATATGTACAGAAAACGCGAAGTCCGAACCGCCGTGCGCTACGGCTCGACGATTGTCGTGCCGGAAAGCCCCAACAGGGCAGCGCCACGTTGAGGAAAAAAAAAAGGCCCAGCATACCTCAAGACGCTGATGGGTCGGCGCATGTAGTCACGAGCTTGGTCGAATCCGGGTTAAGGCGTACCGACTGGTGGGACGGAACAGTTGCGGAAACACACGTTACGCTTGTCTCCTTCCTGAACTTCAATTTCCTTACACGCGTAGCCCTGCGGACAGGGATTATCGAAATCGGGTCCACACTGAACAAGGCAGAAGTCACCAACGTCGACGCCGTCTTCGTTCTGGAACCCGACACAGAGATTCTGTGTCCCCGGCGATTTACACACTGTGTCGTTTTGTTGGTCACAGGTTGCACAATACGGCCCGACCGCATCCTCGCACTTCCCGGTGGTCGCCGAACACACTTCACCGAACGCGCAGTAGTAATTGCCCGGACAAGGTTTGTCGACGCACCTCCCATCCACACATGCTTTGGATGTTTGTTTGCAGTCAAAATCTACAAGGCACCCTGACACACATTTGGACGAGGTCGGGTCACAGTACGTTTCTTTGTCCGGACAATCTAATCCGGACACACAACCTCCAGGTACAAAACAATGACCTGCATTGCACTGTTGGCCGTTCTCGCAAGGATTAGTCGCGTCGTCACAGGGCTGGACACAGTGTCCGCCTTGACACACCAAGTCACCAGCGCACGAATCGTCGTCCGGACACCCAGCGGCACAAACCTGCTGAGAGTCATTACAAACCAGCGGAAAGGGACACTGTTTATCCTCGGTGCATTCACCAGGCTGAGCGCAGCTTCCTGACTTGGGCACACATTGTTTTGATTTGACACCGGCGACGTCGATACACGCGTAGCCAGCCGGACATCCGATATCGGACAAACAAGCTAATCCACAGACTCTTCCGCCACTAGCTAAGTCATAACAAATAGATCCAGTCCCCTGGCACTCGACGTCGTCATTGCACAACTCACAAGGCATCTTCAACGGTTTGCAATACCCCGTGCAGGTATCACAAAACGCTCCGCTGCCACAATTTTTGTTCTCAGCACAAATCAGATCACCTTTTGGTACACACTTCTGGTAACAGTCACACGTTAACCCGTCGGCACATTCGGAATCGCTTTGGCAATGGGGAATCGGAGTTAGCAAGTCGGGTCCTCCCCCGCCCAATGCTCCATCCTTGACTGCGGAATCAGCCTGGTCGCTATCCTCACCAAACGACGGAACATCTGGTCCAACTCCACTGGCGATATCCGCACTTGCACCTGAAGGATCCCCGCCGCCTGAATCCGAGCACCCCCCCGCAATTGCAATTGCACAAAATAACCAAATACCAGCGTTAAAGTAATAACGATGCACATAAAGTTGGGTAAGGTTGGTCATCCACTCTGTCCAGAATTACTTTGAGCTTGTGAAACAAAATGGGGGCGTTCTGGGACCGCGAATTTTGTGCCGAATTTGATTCGCACTACCCGATTCATATCCGGAATATGGCGAAGTTTTCTTCGGAGCGAAGTCTGCCAAAAATCGCCGGCACCGGGGCGCTCAGCTTTTTTTCACGAACTAGTTGAATTGCCAATGAAAATACCCGCCGGTGGCATACGAGATTTCACCCTGATTCGTTCAGGGCGTGAGGTCCAACGCGAACAAATTGCCACCGTTCGCCGCAACAAACAATCGGTTTCCTAAAGCAACGGGGTGAGCACTAAAGCCGTCCACGGTGGGAATGATTGCCGATACCTCACCGGAATCGGCCCGAAGTAGTGCTAAGTAACCACTCGCCCCAACGACGACCCAGCGACCCACGAGGGTGGGAACTGACGGAACACCATCGGGGAGCGACGTTTTCCAAAGGAGACCACCATCTGCTGCACGGATGCAGCGAACCTCTTTACCCGCTGTCCCCAAGTACAAACGGGATCCGGAAAGAATCGGCCCGCGCCCACCTTCGACTTCATGCCGCCAAAGGATTTCGTTGGTTGTTCTGTCGATCGCATAAACGCCCCCGCGAAACGAAGTAACATAGAGCACGTCACCGTCGATAACGGGAGCAAAATCAATATCTCCGAACCGACCCGTTCCGTCACCCAACTGCCTGGACCACACCGATGCGCCGTCTTCTGGTGCCATCGCCATCAGCACTCCGTCGGAAAATCCCGCGTAAATGACCCCGTCCGCGCCAACAACCGGCGCCTGTCCCAAAATCGTAAACTCTTGAGTATGGGGCCGGCTTTTATGCCAGAGGTATTTTCCGGTTTGCGCATCCAGCGCATAAACAGCATTGGTGTCTGTCGTGTAAAATAAGCGACCGTCCAGCAACGTCGCCTCCGACAGGATGGCGGCACTGCTGTCGTATTTCCATAATTGGCGTCCACTGTTGGTGTCCAACGCCATCATGTACCCCGAATAAGAACCGACCCAGACCCGGTCTCCATCAACGATTGGCCGAGCGGTAACCCGGTTTTGTGTATCCACTTCCCAATAAAGCTGACCGGTCTGTATGTCGACATTACGAACATAGCCGTCGGCTCCCCCAATGATGAGTCGACGTTTTTGTGGTAAAAGAGCTGGTATCGCCAACTCCTCCGGCAAATAAGATAGCTCAGAAGGCCTGTATAGCTCTTTACGCCACGCAACGCGAAATGGCTCATCGCGATGAATGGATGCTCCGTCTGGTAAGCCACCAAACATTTGATCGGGGCGCCCACCGCACTGCACCACGAAGGCACTCACTATGAGGAGAATCGCCAACCGCAAAGCCGCATCTGTGAAATTCCTAGGAAAAGACAAAAGGGAACGACAACCGGCAGGTTTGGTACGCAACTGCTTCGCGGACCACGAGACCAACAAATCACGGCAATTACCCTGAAAATTTTTGGCTTTGTCCAGAGTCACGCAGTGAAGCGCCAATTGTCTCTCCTAAGGTTAGCGAGGGCGTGCAAGTATAAGCAGTAAACGAGTGCGCGAATACCCTACGACGCGGCAGCATCCACTGCGTGAACAGTTCATTTGCGTCACAACAACTGCCATTGATTCTAAGATGAGATATCACGCAGTGATTCGAACCAATTCGGAGAAATTCCACGGACTATGGCGCAGCTTCAAGCACAGCGAGCCGTTTTTCCAATTCACTTTTCAAAAACCCGGCTGCTGGGAGATTTTTGACGTCGTCGCCAATTGCCCCTTGTCCGGCTTTGTAAGCCGCGATAGCTTGTTCCTTCGAAGCACCTTCCGAAGTGAGGTTCGGATCGTACAACCCACCGAGGTACAAGGCACCAAGGGTTTTAAACCACCAGTCACTGCTCTCAGTCAGCTTCGTGAAATGCGAAGCCGCCTCATCGCGTTTACCCAACGCGCGAAGAGCAACACCGAGATGCTGATGAAGTGCTGGCGCCAAAGGACTATTGGAATTAGCGGTAAGATAGGCGCTGACCAGATCGACACTCGCCTGAATTTCACCAAGTTCGTACTTGGATACGCCAATCGCTGCGTCTGCTAGACCTTTTAGGGTCGAATCGCTGGTTTGCGATGTGAAGCTTTCCAATTTGACCAAAGCTTCTTTCCACTTTTCTTCTTCCGACTTGTAGGTTTTGATTGTGTCAGGAAGTTGGATTTGGAGCGCGGTATCTTCAAGAACAAGGCCATTAAATACAGCCAATGCCTCGTTAAAACCTTTTGCCTGCTCCAGTTTTTTGCCACGACTCATCGACGTAACAATTTGGCCTATCAACGCAACAAGCGCGAGTCCAACAACCACACCGAGCACGATGTAGCGATATTTTCTCAGCAGTTCCCAAACACCCTCCAAGCGCTCATGCACTTCGTCGGGCTGGGCCGCTACTGCTACAGGGTCTGTTTCAGGATTTCTTTTTGTTCCGTATCTTTTTTTTGTCGTGATAGCCACGCGACCCTCCGTTGTGGGCGGCAGATGCGAGGCGCTCTTATAGTCGGAAGATCAAGGAACTGTCAACGATGCAATCAAACAACGCAGTACGATTGCCCGTTTGTCACGCAAATTCGCTACAAGGACTGGGGGTTTGGGTCACCCAAACCCGGCAACAATCTCGCACGAGCTTCTTGACAGCCAGATACTGCTGCGCCAGTTTCCCGAGAGAACTTGTGGTCGCTGAGAGACATCAGAGGGTGTTTAAATTCGATGACGGGAAAATAAAACATTATTAGGAACCGATGTTTGTAAAAAATCCGCTGTCTGCCACCCGCCGAAAAACCACAACGGCCGGTTTGTTGCTGAACGTCGGGTTGATCGTGATGCTTTCTGCGGTGCAACCAAAAAGCACCCACGCAGCCGGACAACTGTCCGCAGGTATTCAATATTTTATGCCACCCGTGGAGCCAGGGGATGCCGACCAATCCGGCGGAGCTGTCACTTTTCGATTCGAATATCATATCGATTACTTTTGGAGATGGTTTGCAGAAACCGGATACGCTGTGTCCGTGATCGAATCGTCTGATACCGACGTGCGCCACTGGATGATCGCGGCAACAGGCGTGCGTTACAACCTAGACATTGGGACGCTTTCTCCCTATGGCGAAGCAGGTGTGGTAGGGTACATGACCGAAAACGAACAAGGTAGTGCCGTCGCAAACGTGGGGATTGGGATAGGCGTCGGTTTGGAGTGGACCGTTTTGGGGCCGTGGTCGATCACTGCGGACGGCCGCTATGTTATATTACCAATCAGTATTGATAACATACCTACTGGGATAACGATATCGATACGAGCCGGATGGAACTTCCAGTAGCATCGCACAGAGGGTGTTTAAATATTTATCCTCGGCGAGCGAGTCTATGGCCGTAACGAGCCGGTTTTGCCGACCGAGGTAAAATCCGCGTAGTAGGCCATAGGCACGCGCAGCAGGATTAATATTCAAACACCCTCACAGATAGCACACGGCATTTTCATACAGGCCAGGATTACTGTCGTGCAGAAACTGTTCGAAGCTTTCCTTTTTCCCGTTTTGGGCGACTGCCGGATCTGGGACGAATCAAAATACGAAGAGGGGCTCCTTCAAACGAAAAGTGTTCTCTGACCTGATTGACAAGATATCGCTGATACGAAATGGCGAGCAGTTCCGGATGATTGCAGGCTGCGACAATCGTTGGCGGTGCCACAGCGACCTGGGTCAAAAAATACAGCTTGACCGTTTTCCCCTGCACGGTCGGAGGGGGTTGTTTTGCAACGATGTCCTCGAAAAATCGGTTCAGCACTCCTGTCGATATTCTCGCATGATTGTTTGTGTACGCGATCCGGACCTGGTCAAGAATTCTGTGAGCACGTTGTCCGGTCTGAGCGCTTATAAACAGTACCGGCGCGTAGGAAAAAAAAGGCAACTTATCTCTGAACTCCTTCACATAAGCACCAGCGGTCGATGAATCCTTTTCGACCAAATCCCACTTATTTACCAGAACAACAACACCTTTGCCCTTTTCGTCGACCAACCGGGCAAGGCGAGCATCCTGATCGGTGACCGATTGAGTTGCGTCCAGAACCAAAAGCGCCACATCGCATTGCTCAAGGCTCTTGATCGCCTGTACAACGCTGTACTGCTCAATTCGCATCGAAATGGACCGTTTTCGCCTCATACCGGCAGTATCGATCAGCAAATAACGTTCATCGCCCACGTCCAGAGTCGAATCGATGCTGTCGCGAGTCGTCCCCGCAATATCGCTTGCCAACATTCGCTCTTCGCCAAGCAACCGGTTTACAATGCTTGACTTACCGACATTGGGTCGACCTATGACCGCGATTTTGATTCGTCCATCACTGTTTTCGTTCGAAATCTCGTCAATCTGCGGCAGAACGTTCGCCAACGCCTCAAGTACGTCATAAACACCGACGCCGTGTTCGGCGCTGATAGGAAACACTTGCGATGTACCAAGTTCGTACGCCTCAAGTGACGCACTCTCAACTGCCCTCCCCTCCACTTTGTTCGCCAGAACTAGGACCGGTTTGTCCGTTTCCCGCAGTATCGCCATGATCTCGTGGTCGGCCGGCATCACTCCCTCGCGCGCATCCACGACAAACAAAATAGCATCCGCCTCCTGAATAGCTAAAGTCGCTTGCTGGCGCATTAAACTGAACATTTCATCTGAGACTGACGGCTCAAAACCACCCGTATCGATAAGCGAAACAACGTGTCCCAAGACGTCCGCGTCGGCATAATTACGATCACGGGTAACGCCAGGATAGTCGTCAACAATGGCTTTGCGTGACCCAACAAGCCGATTAAACAAGGTCGACTTTCCTACGTTAGGGCGACCAACGATTGCAACAAGTGCCTTCATTACTTGCCTCTTGGCTTTTTGGACGATTTCTTTCCGGAATGACCTTCGAGATAACCAAAACGACGCAAAGCCCGGTCATTGCTGGTCCATTGCGGATCTACACGCACGAAAAGCTCCAAAAATACCTTCTTTTCGAGAAACGACTCCATCTCAATACGCGCCGCCGTACCGACTTCTTTCAAAACGCCTCCCCCCTTGCCGATGACAATTTTTTTCTGGGAGTCTTTTTCAACCGAAATCAACGCATGAATGTGGACACGCTGTTCTTCTTCCGCCCACGATTCAACTTCCACGACCAGGGAATACGGAAGTTCCTGTCCCAAACGCAAAAAAAGTTTTTCGCGTACCACCTCGGCCATCAAGAACCGCAGCGAACGATCCGTAACCATATCGTCCGGATAAAATGGCGGACCTGACGACAAATTTTCAACCACAGCGGCCACAAGCTCCTGCACACCGTCTCCAGATGCAGCAGAAGTCGGAATAATTGCGGTAAACGGAAACGTCTTCTGCCAAATATCAATGGCGGGAAGCAAAAGCGGTTTGTCGATCTTGTCGACCTTATTCAGAACCAGAACCGTTGGGCGAGTCACCGCAGCAATGTGAGCGAGGATCCGTTGATCACCTTCGAGGATTTGCTCTGGTCCTTTTGACGTCTGCCACGCGGCGTCGATCACGAACACGATCACGTCAACACCTGCCAAGCTAGCCAGCGCAGTTTCAACCATCGCTTCGTTGAGTCGACTGTTTGGTTGGTGAATTCCTGGTGTATCCAAGAATACGATCTGCGCATCCGGAAGATGTTTGATACCGACGATACGATCACGTGTGGTTTGCGGTTTTGGTGAAATGATTGCTATTTTTTCACCGAGAATCTGATTGAGCAGGGTGGACTTTCCTACGTTTGGTTGGCCTACGATCGCCGCAAAACCACTACGAAAGTCTTTTCCTAACTGTAATCCAACTGTTGGCGTCACGGTCTGTTTCTTCATCGCGTCGCGTGTAACACAGCGCACTATGAGGATTCAACTCCAAGGTTTCGCCAAAAGCGCACACTCCCCGAACTGCACGTCCACGGCAAGAACCTGGCTTACGTGCGTAAGTTAAGGCGGAATGGTCGTGATGGGTTGATTTTGCGGATAACCCCGAACCACAGTTCCTTGCCCCACGGAAAAGTGTTTGCCCAACAACAACGCTTCGTAATCAACCGACCACCACATCACGTTGGTAGTCTCCGAATCGTCAGTATCGGCAACGGTGTCGGGAATATACGGTCCGGAAGGATCTTCAACAACGTGAAACAACCCAATGAAATGGCCAATCTCATGGGCCAGCACACTGCCTAGGGCATCTTGGACGCCATCCGGCGGAGGAGGAACGGCTATTGCGACGCCACCATGGGACGAACCGGGTAAAAAAGGAGGCCCAGGCACACCACCGGCGATTCCCAAGATAATTCCAGCAATATCCGGTTCACCGAATATCTGCTCGACAAAAAAGACTTGTAATCGTTCGGGAGGCTGACCCGCACCCATCGTAAACAACTCCGACAAATCACTATCAAATCCCTTCGTCGTTTCGATAACCGTCAGGCCTGTGTCGAGGTCCCGGTAGTCTTCGACGACGAGATCCAGACCGATTTTCTGGTACAATTTTGACGCTTCTGCTATCGCCCCCTGCAACCGTAGATCCGTTGGCGCCATATCAGCAGTGAGCCCATGGCTCCCCGAAAACCAAAGAGTGAGGGGTAGTTTGACCAATTCGGACGTCGTTTCTCGATATAAGATAACGATGTCGACCACTTCGTTTGCTGCGGGAACTTCGACGAGCATACTCGGATCGTCCTGCGCAGGTTCAAATCGAAATCCGCCGACACGATAGGTGTAATTGCCGCCTGTAATTTCAATATCAGGGTTATTCGGAACCAAAAACGCAGCAGGAGTGCCTGTAGCCACCACACGGTTTTCACAGGGAATACAAACGGTTCCAGTGGATGGTTTCACTATCGGTTTGCCTTTTGGAGTAACTAATTTACGTAGTATTAAATAAGTTTCCGGGTTCAGCGAGGAGACAAGAAACGTAAATGACTGAACTCCAGACGGTAACTTAAACTGGAGATCCGGAGTCAACCCGTCTGCATCCAAAATCAAGTTTGGCACATGGATTTGGGTTACTTGAGGGTCGATCGGCAGAAGCGTCACATCGTCATCTACCGCATCTAAGTCAGCGGCATCGGCGGCATCCGCAGGAACGACGTCCACCGTGTCCGGTAACGGCTGCGTGTCGTCAGCGGCGCCATCCAAGGACCCAACGTCGCCGAATGAATCGCTCAACCCCGCTTGATCAAACGTAACGGTCCCGTCCGTGACCTCGTCCGCACTGTCCTTGTCGTTCAGCGAATCATCCGCGTCGACAACCACGTCGATCACAGAAGTGTCGATGGGGACATCGCCTCCCGCCTTATCCGCACTATCAGACGCTGATGTGTCCAGTGGCTCCTGGTGCGACGATTTCCCGTCACCGCCACAAGCACCGACCATGGTTAACAAAAACAAGAACAAAGCAGTTTGGCGGTCGAAACAGGACCAGCTTGAACATTCAGATGGCGTAAAAAAGTAGCCAGATGCCTTATGTGTAGCGTTTTTGGAGTACCTCGGCCGGAAAAGAATCTTCACGATGTTTCCAAACGGACTCGGCTTTTTCCAAACCGATCCACTGCCAAATCCGCACCCACAGTTCCGGTCCATATTTTTCACGATCCGTCAGCAGTTGTCATGGCTGAGCTACCGTACCCATTCATCGCCAAAGTGTAACGAAATCACCGTAAGACAAGCAAGGTTCGACGTTTTTGAAAGTGTACATAGGATGTGCAACGATTGGCCACAACGCGACTCGAAGAATCGGCCAAACGCTCGTGCCGAACACAACAAGTGCGACAAAGGATTGAAGTCCGCATGATGCGTGGCTATGATGCGCTCGCCTGGCAACTTGACGCAGGTTTTCGTTTGGGATGGCCCCAAACCGCTTTTCTCCGCTTTAGCTTCGATCGATATCACTACAAGCCCGCAGAAGCATTCAACGTATCAAGGATTGTGAAGATGGCAGAACACCGTCAGCCACAGGAAGAAACCGAAGAGGACTTTGGTGCGCTTCTTTCGGCATCTGAACAACGAGATTTCTCCCTGGAACCGGGAGACACCGTAAATGGCCACATTGTCAGTATTGGTCCGGAGTTTGTCTTCGTTGACCTTGGCGGCAAATCCGAGGGCATGATCGACCGTGTTGATCTGCAAAACGACGACGGAGAAATCCCTTTCAAAGTCGGCGACTCGATTGAGGCCATTGTTCAATCAACACAAACCGCCGATGGTGTTGTCCGATTGTCTCGTCGACTGAGCCAACAGGCGCGCGGCAACGAGCAGATTCAGTCCGCATTTTCGTCAAAATTGCCGGTTTCTGGCCGCGTTACGAGCCAAAACAAAGGTGGATATGAGGTTATCGTCGCTGGAATGCGTGCTTTCTGTCCACTGAGCCAAATTGAACTTGGATTCACCCAAAATCCCGAACAGCATGTCGGAAAAACCTACGACTTCTTGATCACAGAGTATGCCGAGGGCGGACGCAAATTTGTGTTGTCGCGGGCCGCTCTTCAGAAAAACCACCTTGCTGAAGCAAAATCGGCTGCAAAAGGCAAACTCCGCGAAGGCCAGATCCTCATCGGCACAGTATCGAGCATTCGCGATTTTGGGGTTTTCGTCGATATTGAGGGGTTGGCGGGCTTGGTGCACATCAGCGAAATGAGTTGGTCGCGAACAGAATCCGCGAACGATGTCGTGAAGGTGGGCGACAAAATACCCGTAAAGATCCTTAGTATTGATTGGTCACGTGACCGGATTGCTTTATCGGTCAAACAAGCCCAATCCGATCCATGGGAACATATCGAACAGCGGTTTTCCGTTGGCCAAACTTACCGCGGTATTGTGGCGCGGGTCGAGGATTTTGGGGCATTTGTAGAGCTATCGCCGGGTATTGATGGCCTGATTCACATCAGCGAACTGACGTGGGACCGAAGGGTTCGACGTGCTTCCGACGTGGTCCAAAAAGGTCAGGAGGTCGAAGTTCAGCTCTTGGGAATCGATGTGGTGAAAAAGCGTATTTCGTTGGGCATGAAGCAACTCGCGTCTGACCCATGGGACGGCATTGTCGACCGATACGCGCCCGGCACCAACGTCGAAGGCACTGTTGCAAAAGTCGCCGACTTTGGCGTCTTTGTTGACATAGAAGCCGGAATCACCGGTTTACTTCCAAAAAGCGAATCTGCAACAGAGAAAGGAGCAAATATTCGTCGTTTTTTCCAGCCAGGTGCACGTATCGAAGTGCAGGTTTTGGAATTGGACCCGGCCAGTCGCAAACTTACGCTCACCAGGAAGCCGCTTGTGGAGTCAGATCCTTCTTCAGATGATGCCGACGCCGAAGAAAACAGAGGTGGACCACGTCACAGCCGACGTCCACCGCGTAACCCAATGCAGCAACACGACGCGCCGCAAATCAAACCACCGCCCCCCACTAAGGGCGGACTCGGCACATTTGGCGACCTGCTCAAAGGCAGTCTTTCCAAAATCGACCTGCCAAAGGTCCGTAAATGATCAACTAGGCATATTAAGTTACTTTATCCGCGCTTCCGGCTCCCGCAACTCTCCCCCCAAAAAATCCCGTAAATCCTGCAGTATGTCCGAACGTTGCTCTGGTGAATACCACCGAATCGCCTGTTCGGATGCAAACCAGGTAAGCTGTCGTTTTGCGTATCGGCGATGGCTTTGTTGAATCTGCGCAACAAGGGTTGCATGGTCCAAGTTGCCAAGAAGAAACTGAACCGTTTCACGGTATCCGGGAGCCGCAAGCGCACGAACGTCCGGTGCGTAGCCGCGACCAAGAATTCCGGCGACCTCCTCTTTCAACCCTCGATCTACCATCTCAATTACGCGACAGTTGATACGTTCGTACAACTCGGCGCGGTCCATGCGTAACCCAATCCGCAAACAGTTATACCGTTCCTGCTGAAACCGATGTTCGCCTTGTAAGTCGGACAACCTCCGACCTGTGGCCTCGTAAACTTCAATTGCGCGGAGAATACGCTGCGTGTCAGTCCTCGGTAATCGTGCTGCCAAAATGGGATCGACCAGACACAACTGTTCGTAGAGAGTGTGTAATCCCTTTTCTCGATAGCGTCTGTCGACGGACCGTTTGACCTCGGCGGGAACGTCACAGGACTCGGCTAAACCGTGTAAAAAGGCTCGTATCCACAACCCAGTGCCCCCGACGACAATGGGTATTTTTCCTCTCGAAACAATTTCGGACACCGCGAGGTCTGCCGCGCGGGCGAATCGACCGGAGTCGAAGTGTTCATCGGGGTTGACGATGTCGATAAGATGATGGGGCACACCCTGGCGCTCATCAAGAGTTATTTTGGAGGACCCAATGTTAAGATAACGATAGATTTGAACGGAATCGGCGCTGATAATTTCCGCGGAAATGGCATTGGCCAGCCACACCGCCAGCGCACTCTTTCCCACCGCGGTAGGTCCCACAATCACAATGATGCGGCACCCCAACGACGTGCTCAAGTCCGATGAAACCATCTTTCGATTTCGCCAAAAGGGTAACTGACCAATACCGGTCGTCCGTGGGGACAGTTGGCGGCGTACGGAATTCGATCCATGTTTTTTAGCAACTCCCGTACCTCGTCCGGACGCATGAAGTCACCAGCCCGTACAACGCTATGGCAGGCCATCGTTGCAAAAACACGGTCGACGCGATCTTCCACGGCGCGTACGCCACCTCCTTCTACCAGTTCGGCCAACACTTCCCGTACCAAGCCTACAAAATCTTTGCCCAACAATTCTTCCGGAACGGCTTTTAACACATACGTCCGTCCCCCAAACGGCACAATCTCGATGCCCATACGAAGTAAGAATTCAGCATGCTCAACTACAGCCAAGCCGTGGCGCACATCCAACTCCATTTGTTCGGGAAACAAGAGCGGCTGAGGAGACATCCCTTCTGTGGCATAGAGTTGCCGTAAACGTTCATAAACGACTCGTTCATGAGCAGCATGTTGATCGATGAGAACCATTCGGTCGGGGCTTTGACAAACGAGGTAGGTGTTTTTGACCTGACCTATGTAAGTCAACCGAGAAAAAAAACCTGGATCTCCGGGTATCAACGGAATGTCGACGGCTGGCGGCTGTACGTACGGAGGCGCCGATGAATGTTCCCCAGGTTGAACATCCAGAACCGGGACATGTTCTTTGGGGCGCTGGGTATTGATCGTATCATCCGTGGCAGGGATTTTGAGAAGGTACTGAACGGAGTCACGGGGTTTTTCTTTGTTGGGCTGGAACTTCGGTGCCGTAAACGCCCTTGGCACTACCGAACCCAGGTCCGATGAGACGGGACTGAAAAAATCAGGTTCTTCAGGTTGTTGCGCCAAATCGGGCACCCGGATCGCCGGTGTGTGGTGCACTGCCCACGGCGACGACGACAGAGTTAACTTAACTGCCCGAATGATGCTTTCAAACACGGCTCCCGAATGAACGAATCGAACTTCGCTTTTCGTCGGGTGCACATTTACGTCGACTTCGTCGGGTGGAACTTCAAGATAGATAACTGCGTGGGGATACCGGCCACGGTCAATCAGATTCCCATACGCTTGGGTCAACGCGCGGTAAAGCAACTTATCACGGATGTAGCGCCCATTTACAAACGTATAAATTCCTTGTGTTCCCGGTTTCGTATATGTTGGTTCACTCACATAACCGGTAACATAGGCATCCGAATCCAAATAAATCTCGTACAGTCTGCGCGATGACTCGGGGCCCAGCACGCTGAACACACGGTTAAGCCTATCTACTTCGCCGGGAAAATCGGCAATTCGTTTGGCGTTGTGGGTAAGGCGAAAATGGATCTCTGGATATGCCAACGCATAGGTCATGATCAACTGACTGGTGTGCGACAGCTCAGTAGCAGCGCTACGCAGAAACTTTAACCGTGCAGGAACATTAAAAAACAGGTCGGACACATCAATCGTTGTGCCCGCGGGGCACCCAACATCTCGTATATCCACCGCACCTCCACCAACAACGGTGACCAAGGTACCCGTGTCCTCATCATGACGCCGAGTGGTCATAAGAAATCTCGACACACTCGCGATTGACGGCAGCGCTTCCCCGCGAAATCCCAGAGTTCCGATCGCATAGAGATCATCGGAAGTACGAATCTTACTGGTTGCGTGCCGCTCAACCGCCAAAACAGCATCGGCACGCGACATTCCACACCC
>JABWCM010000158.1 GCA_013360285.1 Myxococcales bacterium | reverse complement strand
GGCCCACCGGAGGCGTACCCAATGGTACGCTGAGGATGGGCCGACCGAGGCACGGCCGACGTAGTAGGCCAATGGTTCGAGTAACGTAATTTTTTTCCCCAACACCCTCCAAGGCCATCAACGCGGCGAAGTCACGCTCCCGCAAGCATGCTCAACAGGTAAATACGCGAACCGGAGCTCTCCGGTAGCCGTTTTGGTCCGCAAAAACGCGAACCGGAGCACTCCGGTAGCCGTTTTGGTCCGCAAAAACGCGAACCGGAGCTCTCCGGTAGCCGTTTTGGTCCGCAAAAACGCGAACCGGAGCTCTCCGGTAGCCGTTTTGGTCCGCAAAAATGCGAACCGGAGCTCTCCGGTAGCCGTTTTGGTCCGCAAAAACGCGAACCGGAGCTCTCCGGTAGCCGTTTTGGTCGGTCAAAACGGCTACCGGACAACTTTGGTATTAAAATTAATTACTTAGGGTAAAAAATTGCCGGTGAGCGAAACAGTGGCCGTAACGAGTCGGTCGGGCCGACCAAGGCCAGCCGGAGGCGCACCCAATGGTACGCTGAGGACGGGCCGACCGAGGCACGGCCAACGGAGTAGGCCAATGTTTCGAGTAACTTAATTTTTTTACCCAAACACCATCTAAGTGACTATTTTATTACATTAAGTGACTATCTTACCCATTATTGTCACTACCGGTTCCCCAAAGGCCATTACCGAATCCATCTTTGTCATCACACCTTCCTGCCAAGCCACTATAGATAAACCGACACATCCACACCAACATTTACCGGAAAAGTCATTCGGGTGGGACTTTACGCAACGGTCACCCAAGCGTTACACTCGCCGGCGATTTGGGGGCGTCGGTCAAACGAACCACGTTGTTGCAAAGGACACAAACCATGAAACGAGCGGTTGGAATATTACTAATGGGCTGCATCCTGGGGGCATCGGCCCCCGCGTCGGCCGATTGTGGACATTGTGAGGGCGCACCGCAGGAAACCGCCGAAGAAAGCCGATTTGGCTTACAGTTGGGTGGACTCAAACTCAGCCCGATGGTTTTATTGCAGATTCAATCGTTACAATTTATCGGCGAAGACACCTATTTACAGGCACTGGATGCCGGCGAAAACGAAGGGTTTCGGATTCGCCGAGCCAGATTGGGATTCGACGGGGTTTTGTACGATGTCCTGCCGTTTTCCATTTCCACCGAATTGGCCGGCGAAGAAGGCACGGCCCGCCTCCTGGATGCCTGGTTCGGAGTCAGCGCCTTGGACTATGTTCAGTTTAAAGTCGGCGCTCACAAAGTGCCGTTTTCAGCGACCGCCTTGGCCCCCGCGGCACTGGGATCGCTCATCGAACGCCCCTTTGGGGTCCGGGCCATGGCGCCTTTCCGCCAAGTCGGATTTCAGATTTTTGGGCATTTGGCCAACCACGCGTTCGGATATCATTTGGGGACCTACAACGGTTTACAACGTTCCGATACCTTTTTTGGAGGATACATCGAGGATCCGGCGACCGCCGGCAATCGTTTCGGCGAGTTTTCCCATGCGCTAAGATTGACTACCCAGCCATTGGGACCGCTGGGAGCATCGATTTATGATCGCGCTCATGGACCGTTTAAATTGGGCATCGGTGTCGGCGGTTTGTTCAGCGATGGCGACACTCGCGACATTTTCGGACTCGGCGCCGACTTGCACATGAAGTTCAAAGGCGCACACCTGCTCGCGGAATATCTGTGGAGTCGTACGATTCCCGAGTCCACCCCCAGCCAGAGCACCACCCAAACCGCGGAAATCACATCGATGGCGATTGCGGCCGAGTTGGGTTACCTGTTGGAAATCATTCCGCTTGGAGCCACGGTTCGATTTGAGTGGCTCGACCCCAACAATGAAGTGGATGACGAAAGCGATAGTTGGATTTTGACCGCCGGGATCAACTACTCGTTGTTCGACAATCTGGTCCGGTTGCAGTTGGATTATACGCACCGCGAAGAACTTCATGGTATTTCACTGGCCAACGATTCGGTGAATGTACAATTTCAACTCGGCCTTTAACCCATAGGTGCTGCCGTGGTTTTACAATGCTGGCCAAATCGGAAACACTACGGTCCCGCTATCGTGTTGATGTGTGGTCTGCTGTTCAGCCTAGGCTGTGCGGACGACAAACCCAACCTTCTTCGAGCCAAAAAAATCGAAACCCGCGCGGAACTGATTGGCGGCCCGGTCGCGATGGCTGACATCGGCGACTTTCTTTTGGAAAACGACCAAATCCGTATCGCAATTCTGGGCGCCCGCCATTCACCCGCCCCCGGTGTATTCGGCGGAAGCCTTGTAGATGCCGATTTACGGCGTCCCAACCTGCCGTTTAACAACGCCCAAGGCCGAGACCGGTTTGCGGAAACCTTTCCCATTGCCAATCTCCTTGTTCCCGACCCGGAAACCGCCGAAATCAGTGTTGTCAACGATGGCGCTGACGGCAAAGAAGCCATCGTGCGGGTATCGGGAAAAGGTGCGTTTTTGTTTGAAGCGATCGGTGTGTTGGATGTGTATGCGGATTTGTTGAAGTTTTTGTTTGCCGATGTCAAATCCAAAGTGAACTTCCGCACCGATTATGTTCTGCGTCCCGGCGAACGTTATGTGACCATTCGCACAACCATTCTGCTGCCGGAACCCGAAGGTGCTGAAACCTGTCCCAACCTGAAAGACTGCACAGTGGATTGTCCGTTTGGGCGTGCCTTGGGCGAAGACGGCTGTTTTCAATGCGAATGCGGGACAGCGATTCCACTTGTCCACTATACCGAGCCCGTCAGCGTATTCCGCACGATTTTGGGTGACGCGTTGACCGATCCGGCACCCGAAGTCAAAGGCGGCGTCGCGGCCGGTGATTTTATGTTTTTCGGCAACCAAAACGACATTTTTGCGCCGGGAATGGGTTATGACGAAGACAAAACCGTTTTTGACGCCCTGTTCGCCGGGCGCGACACCTTTCAGCAACCGCTTGAATTCGATTTTGTGGCAGCTTCCGGCGGCGATGTCAGTTATGGTTATTTTACCGCAAAAAACGACGACGAAACGGCACCGCCTGTAGTCAATATTCCCATTTTTACCAGTGCTTCCACCGCATTTCTGAGCGGATATCGTAATTGTTTACACGACACCAAAGACGACGCCGACTGTGATCGAAAGCGGGCGTTTGTTTATGAACGATACTTCGTTGTGGGTCAGGGTGACATCGACAGCGTTGCCAAGGTGGTACACTCTGTCCGCAAAACCCCGGTGGGCCAGATCAAAGGATACGTAAGATGGTCGGAAACAGGCCAACCTGTTCCCAACGCCCACGTGTTTGTTTTTGCCAACCCCGACACCAAACGAAGTTGGAAAACGGTGGATGAGGTGGTCGAAGAAAACCTCAAAACCCGTGGTGATGTGGGTATGATGAACGTCGTGGACGCCGACGTGGGTCTGGGACAAATCGAAGACGGTGATTTTCGGGGCACTCTGCCGGAGGGGGATTATGTCGTGGTGGCAACGGACGAATCCATCACCAATGTGTCGGCTCCCATCTCTGTGACGGTCAAAAAAGGCCAAATCAAAACATTGGCCCCGGGATTGTTGCCGCCGGCAAAGGTCCAATACCGGATTTCCGACGAAACCGGTAAGTTAAGTCCCGCAAAAATCGCTTTTATCAGCTTAGATCAGAACGGCAAACCCCTGGAGCGGGATGCTTTACGACGTGTTTTTATGGGCACCGGACGCCTTGGAAACGGAATCCGGGAGATCGAAATGACCGCCTCGGGTGAAGGTGAGTTGGATATGGAACCCGGTAGATACCGTATTGTGGTATCACGAGGTCCAGAGTACTCGTTGGCCATTGTCGATGATGTTATCTTAAACGCGGGGCAGAAATTTACGCTGAACAAGGTGATCGTAAGAGAGGTGGACACATCGGGATGGGTGGCATCGGATATGCACTTACACGCCCGACCCAGTTTTGACAGCGGCATGCCTCTTGAACGCCGGGTTGTCAGTGCCGTTGTGGAAGGGCTTGAATTCGCCGTTTCCACGGACCACGACGTGTTGACCGATCTGGAACCTTATGTACGGTCCCAACAATTGGAACATCACATCAAAACCGCGGTAGGTGCGGAAGTATCCACGCTGGAGTTGGGACATTACATCGGTTTCCCATTACATTACGATGAATTGGACATTCCGGACCACGGGGTACATGACTGGACCTGTAACTCTGCCGGCGAGGTGCTGAATGGAATTCGTTCTACCGGTTTGGCCGGCGAAACGCCGTTGACCATTGTTGCCCACCCTCGTGACGGATTTATCGGTTATATCGACCAATTGGGAGTCGATCCGTTTACGATGGATCGCACAACCCCATTTCTGGAAAACTCCAACCCGCTGTTCCGAACCGCTAGTTGTGATTTTGATGCGATGGAATTGTTTAATTCCAAACGGTTCGACCTGATGCGTACGCCGACTGTGGCGGAAGTGGTCGACTACAACCGGTGTTATGCCAAAATTCAAAATGCCGAATCGGAAGAAGCACTGGATGGGGTTTGTCCAACGGTTACCGAGGGTCAACTTGCAGACTGTAAAGAGGACGACACCCTGGAGATGTGTAAACACCGCCAGCGAACAGCGTTGGCCTGGGAATTCACCCAACGGATTTTGATCCGAACCCCTGAAGAACAAGCTGCGGCCGAGGCGTTTGAATTGACCGCCGTCGACGGCGAAGAGTTGTGTGATGTCGCGACTTATGGCGAAGATCCTGTCCCAGCCGAAGTCGCCGACAAACCCTGTACCCACCATTCGGGGCATATCGATGATTATTTTCAGTATTTGCAGCGGGGATTTTTGAAAACCCAAATCGCGAGCAGCGACGGGCACGGCGCCGAACGGGAACCGGGGATGCCGCGGACTTATTTTCGATCAGCGACGGATTCACCTCAGCAGTTAGATGCCCGGGAAATCGTGGACACATTACGATCCGGGCAAGCATTTCCAACTTATGGCCCGTTTATTCGGGCATCGGTACATGGCAAAACCTTCGGGGAAGTGGCCCATGTGCCGAAAGGGCAAAAAGCACCGCTCCAACTCAACATTCAAACCGCAAGTTGGTTTGGCGTTGACCGAATTGAAATTTATGTCGGTGGCAGCTTGGCGAAGGTGATCGATCCCGAATCGGCACCTCAAGATGTTGTTGATTATGACGGGTTGGTCGAGTTGGACCTACCCGACCATGATTCCTGGGTTGTGGTGGTCGTGTTGGGACTGGGGGACGGGTACCGGATGACCCCAATTGCGCTGGACGTGCCGTTTGGGGAGCTACAATTACCCAGGGTGGCCAGTTTGGCGTTTTCACAGATCCCATTGGTTTCCACTATTTTTACCGCGTCCCCGCCAATACCGGATTGGTTTCCCATTCCTGCGTTTGCGGTGACCAACGCAATTTATTTCGATACGGACAACAACGGCAAATATGACCCGCCGCTGGACCCACCCGATTTTTGTTCACGGCCGTGTGATCCCCAAGCCAGCGATCCGGCACAATGCCCTGGAACCCAAGTGTGTTTGCCGGAAGAAGGGGTGTGTGGTTACGCCATCGAAGGCGAATGCGAAGACAGACGGTTTCTCCCCATTTTGTTGCCGGACGGCGACGGCTAACCTTCGCCACGGCCTACGTTCTTTGTATTGTTTGTAATCCAAACCACATCCCTCATCGTGCTGTCACCTTTTTGTTCAAAAAAGAAAATAGATCCCGTTCTTGATCCGCTTGGAGCCGGGTGTTAGCGTTTCGTGTTTTTGAACGGTCGATGCAGGAGTGCTCGACAATCCAGCGTTTTTTCGGAGGATCACCATGGCCAATTTTCGGGGATTGATTTGTGTGGCACTGGCAGCAACGGTATTGGCTGCATGCGGCGATGACGACGGTGACGGTAGCGGAAATACCGCCGACGTTATCACAACGGATACAGTGCCACAGGACACGGTGACCCCGATAGATACAGTGGAACCCGATGTCACTTTGGACATGACGACCACCGATGTCGGTTTACCGGACGCGGGTTCTATTGACACCACACCCGACATGGGTCCAGACCCCGAATGTGTTTCCGACGGCGATTGTGTGAGCAAGATCTTCGAACTAGGTGTTTGTCAGCTTGCCGTATGCAACGTCGCCACAGGCAAATGTGAAGCCGGCAACAAAAAAGAGTATACCCCATGTAACGACGGTGATGCGTGTACCCTGGAGACCGTGTGTATTGCCGGCGAATGTACTGGTGGGATGCCCAAGGACTGTGATGATGGCAACCCATGCACCGATGAGGTGTGTAATGCCCAAAACGGGTGTGTGACCAACAACAATACCGACGTCTGCGACGACGGAAATCCATGTTCCAAAGACGATACCTGCAGCAACGGGAAATGTGCCGGCGTGGACACAGGGGAATGTACGTGTGCGGTGACCGCCGACTGCGTGGTTTATGACGATGGGAACCTGTGTAACGGCGTTTTTACCTGTCAAAAAGGAATATGCACTCAAAATCCCGCAAGTGTAGTCACTTGTACGGCAACCAGCGGCGGTTGCATGGCCAACCTATGTAATCCGACAACAGGCTTATGTGAGTCCAAACCGGCAGCCGATGGCGTTTTGTGCAGCGACGGAAACCCATGTACGACCGGAGATCAATGCACCAATGGTCAGTGTGAGGGCGGTGAAAGCCAATGTTTGTGTGCCAACGCCGACGATTGCGCTGGTTTGGATGATACCAACCTATGCAACGGCGTAATCGTTTGTAATGACAAAAAATGTATCGTGGATCCGGCGTCGATCATCGATTGCGGCACTGGCGATAGTTGTAAGACGTCCACATGTAACCCCACCAACGGCCAGTGCAGCGTGGTTCAGATCAACGAAGACAAACCATGCGATGACGGAAACGCTTGCAGCGACGCCACCAAATGTAAGTCCGGTACCTGCACGGCAGGAACAGCGGTAAAATGTAATGACGACAACCCGTGTACCAAGGACGCCTGCGATCCGGCTGCGGGGTGTACCTTTACCCCCGATGGTACGGCGCCTTGCACCGATGGGGACGACTGCACTGTAGGCGACAAATGTGCCGACGGCCAATGTGTGGCCGGAGCCAACACGTGTCCGCCCTGTGAAACAACCGAAAACTGTACACCTCATGAAGATGGAAATCTATGTAACGGTACGTTGAGCTGCCAAGATGGGTTGTGTAAGGTAGACAAAACAACCATTGTAGTCTGCGACACCGCCGGCAATGACGATTGCACTCAGAATGCGTGTGTTCCGGCTACGGGTAAGTGTGAACTGACGGTGAAGGGGGATGGCGAGAGCTGTACCGACGGCAACAGTTGCACCGAAGGGGATGTGTGTGCGGGTGGCGTCTGTATTTCGGGAGAAACGGTGTGTGTTGCCGGCTGCGTGGAGAACGAAGGTCCCGGCTGTGGTGGTTGTGAATGTGAAGACTGTGTGTGTGCCGTCGACAAGTTCTGCTGCGACACGTTGTGGGATGATGTGTGTGTCTCGTTGTGCACCAAAGACTGCGGCACGGATTGCGGAGGCGGAAACACCGACCCCGATGCGGGGTGTTTTGCTCAGCCGGGCGCCGGATGCGGCGGATGTGCGTGCGAATCATGCGTATGTACATTGGATTCGTTTTGTTGCACGACACAATGGGACGATATCTGCGTGGAAGCGTGCGGCCAGAGCTGCGGTGGAAACTGCAAAGGCGGTGGTGGCGGAAACACCGGCGATGGTTGTGTGGAATCACCCAATCCCACCTGCGGAGGCTGTGCCTGCGAAGCCTGTGTTTGTGCAATGGATTCATTTTGTTGCACCACGGCATGGGACAGCATTTGTGTCGACGAATGTATCAACCAATGCGGTGGATGTGAACCATGTGTCCCTGATTGCGGCAACAAAAAATGTGGCGACGATGGGTGCGGCGGCAGTTGCGGCAGTTGCAAAACCGGCGAATCCTGCTACAGCGGTCAATGTAAGATAAGCTGCGGTAACGGCACTTGCGAAAAAAATCTGGGTGAAACCTGCCAAACCTGCGCGGCGGATTGCGGGGTATGCCAGAAATCTACCGGTTGTGAAGAATCGACGGAACCCACCTGCGGCGGCTGCGGTTGCGAAGCGTGTGTGTGTGCCAAAGACAAATTCTGCTGCCAAACCGCCTGGGATGCGGAATGTGTTGCCGCCTGCTTGCTCGATTGTGACGGCTGCGACCTGCCGGCAGGTTGTGAAGTATCGGACACCGCCGGGTGTAACGACTGCCAATGCGAAGACTGCGTATGTGAAACCGACTCATTTTGTTGCGAAACGGCCTGGGACGAAGCGTGCGTAGTGTCGTGCCAGAAAGATTGTGGAATCAAATGCGGTGTGACGTTGTGTACAGACGATTTTGACTGCTTCGATGGAAGTGCATGTACCATCGACAGTTGTGACCCTCTATTGGGGGCGTGTGTATACACTTTGGACCCGGGATGCTGTGAAGAAGACGCCGACTGCGACGATGGCGATGCCTGCACTGACGATATGTGCCAAGGTGGCGTATGCACGGCCAAAGCGTCGGCCAGCCCCGATTGTTGCCCGGCGGGTGGTTTGGTGTGGGGCACCGATTTTGAAGGAGTGATTCCGTTTACGATTCAGAATTCGTCATCATTGGGCGGCTGGCAACTTTCCAAAACCCAAAGCACATCACCACAATCCTCCATGTGGTATGGCAGCAAACAAACCGGTAACTTAAACTTCGGGCCATCCAAAGGATACATGGAAAGCGAAGCATTCTGGCTGCCACCGAGTTTCGATTTGAAGTTAAGTTTTCAGCTTTGGTCGGGACAATCCAATACAGTCAAGATTTTGTTGATTCAGGAAAACGACTCGACAACCATTTACAACGCGGCTGGCACGGCACTCAACACGTGGAGCAAGCAGGTGGTGGATTTGAAAAACTTTGGCGGGGACAAAGTGATGCTGCGATTTGTGTTCGAATCAACCGGCGGCAATACAAAAGGTGTTTATGTGGACGACATTTCCATATTGTCGGACTGCGCGTTTCCGGAATGTGGGGACAATGTATGTAATGGGAATGAGAACTGTTTTACCTGTGCAGCCGACTGCAAAACCCCAGGTGACTGCCCTACATCGGACGGATGTGATGCGTGGGACTACCCGGGATGTGTCGGATGTGCTTGTGAGTCTTGCGTTTGCGAGAAGATGCCTGAGTGTTGCTCGGTGATGTGGGACAACGAATGCGCTAACGCTTGTGGTGACTGCGGCGGGTCCTGCGGACCCAAACCGGGGTGTATACCAGGAAATGGACCGGGATGCGGAGGCTGTCCGTGTGAAACCTGCGTATGCACGTTGGACAGTTTCTGCTGCACGACCTCGTGGGACAGTATTTGTGTCGATGAATGTAAGTTCGACTGTGGCGGCGCCACGTACTGCGGTGGAAACACGGGCTCTGGAGGCGGTAACGGTGGTCCCGGATGTGTTCCGGCGGACAAACCCGGATGTGGTGGATGTATGTGTGAAGGATGTGTGTGTTCGCTCGACAGTTTCTGCTGCACCACGGCCTGGGACGAAATCTGCGCCGAGTCGTGCGCGCTGGACTGCAAAGGTTGTCCCTAACCCAGCCGATCCTCCTCTGTTATAACCCCAACTGGGCGGCCATCGCCTGGGCCACAAAGGTTTTTCGCGGTACAAAAGCAGGGATTTTGACAGGCTCTTGTGCCCCGGAAATCGTCAGAACCAACATTCGATCATCAGCAAACACCGGAAATAACTCACCTTCCTCCACATACATGGAGGTGATTTGTCCCCAGGAGATATGGCTGGGATCACCGATATGTTCCGACACCACCAACGCATTGGTGGTCACCTGTACCGACTTAAATTCATAAAATGCGGTATTGGTAAAGAAAACAAAGAAAATCGAAACTAAAATAACCGGAAACAATATTAATTTACCGCGTTTACGACCCCAGATCAGGACAAAAATCGCACCGGCAATACAGGCAAGCGCAAGCCCGACATCGGCGAGACGAGCACTGCCGAGTGCATTGACTTCCGCCGTCAGCGGCAAACTTTGGGGAGCAGCCACAATCTTTTCTCCTGCCCACGATGACAGGGTGTCGAGCCACAACAGCTTTTCCGCCGGCTCAAGCGCGGCAGCGTCGTTTGAATTCGCCAGCAACACAAATACCGCGACCATCGTTGTCATAAACCGCATCATCATCACCCTACACATTCCTTGTACGAATGAACCCAATACTACCAAATCGCTGCAATAACACCGGCCAAAATCACGACGATCACCAATATGACCAATGTGAGTTTGGCGGTAGAAAACGGCGCATCGCCAAAGACACGTTGTTTGTCCCGACCGTCAACAAGAACCCGAAATAATTCGCCATCATAACGATAAGCCAGAACATAAACCGGAAATCCAACCCGTTTGGTCTCAACGGCGGATAACAGCGGAGAAACTTTGAGATTTTTGTGACGGGAACCCGGGAGAACACCGGCAGAACCGACCGCGGAAACCGCCTGGTTTCTGATCGATTCAAAAATCTGCTGCCAGGCTCCCGACCGTTGTAGTTCAATCACTTCCGCAGTAGCGTGCGGGGGGCCTATTGGCTCTGACCTCACGTCGTCCAGCACGATCTGCTGCAGAAGCCAATCTGTTTCTGCCTTCTTCAATCCGCGAGTGGCCGAAACGACCAACCCACGAAAAGACGTTGTCCAGTTGCCGGAAATGGGTCGCCAGATTGTTGGAGCCGGTGCAATGTTTACGTCGGCGGTGTAAAAAATCCGACAGTCGGTATCTATGACCCAAGTTGCCCACCAAATTGGCCGCACCGACTCCAACGCTGAACTTTGCAGAAGGTCTTTGGGCCTCAAGATGTCCTGATGACGTAACCAGTGGCTCACGGCGGCAAAAGCTTCGTCCTGGGATACCGTGAAGGGCACAAACCAATCGACGGGGTCAACGGGATCGCGGGGCTGCTCTACTGCATACGCCGACCCACAAAAGGCACAAGCCAACACGTTTTTTTGGGGGTCGAAAGCCGCGGACGCACCACATCCACCACAGCGGACAACGGGAGCGACCACTTCCGGCTCAAGCGGAGACGTCAAACGGCCACAAACCGGACAACACAAATCGTGAGCGTCCAACGTCGCTGCACAACGGGAACAACTTCCTTTTCGTGGAAGTGCAGAATTCATACCCAAACGTATATCCCATAAATAATTGAAATAACCGCCAAAATGAACACAACAAATCCCATCACCCCCCAGAAAACCGACCAAGGAGAAGCAGGTACCTCACCGCAGCATAGCCCTGTTTGGCCATTCACGTACACGACTGCGTGTTTGTTGGGTCCAACGGGTATGGAAATTTGCCACACAGGTAACAGAACGGGATCGATGGCTTCGTCTTCCAATACCACGTTGCAGACCACGTTTTTTTGATCGTCGCCGGGGAGAAACCGAACAGCCTGACGGGTGCAGACTTCGTCAGCGAGCCGTCGTGCCGAAACCTTTCGGTCGGCGATGGATTGTGCGTGTTGTTCGGCCCAAAACCCCAACAGAAGACTGGGGCTGTATCGCCGCAAAAGACGTAAATCGAAAGGTTTTAATGTTTCCAAAATGGTGTCGGATACCGAATTGGAGGCCGAAACAACAATGTCGCGCACCCTTAGTTGGGTTTCGCCTTGAAACTCAACAGGGTATGAATGACTCACCGATTTGTTTTCTTGGGTCTGGGGGTCTTTTTCAGTCGTAACATAGGATTCGATTATCGTCGCGGAAAAGGCACAGCGAGCGGTGGCAGAGTAAAGATAGGCCGGTACGTAGATACCGCGAAATCGTTCGGGGAGCGCATTCAACACCTCCCGTCGTGGAGCAAGCGGTCGGGACCGAAGATAACGACGTACGGCTTCTTTGGCCTGATCGGCGCCAATTCCAAAAGCGAGGACCACGTCCGGAAGTTGCGCAGAAAAATGTGAAGGCGCCACATTGGCGGATTCACAAAACGGACAGACGTGCGCCAACATGACCGTTCCGTTTCCGGCGACACCCTCGGCAGCGGTGCTTAAGTTCGCACCGCAACCCGAGCAACGGAGTTGTAAGATGCTCTCGCTGTTGGACAACATAACACTCCGCAACAAGGTAAGGTGGTCAGGGGTCATCCAGCGCACACCATTCAGTGCACAGACGTAGGGTAAAGTGACAGAAACAGCGATGCAAGCACACCACGGGAATAAGGCAGCAGGACACACCGTTCTCCATAAGTCCTTAATAATAAAGAAAAATGATCCTTTGCCCAACCGTGATTGATGTGATATGACACCGCTCGCGTTTGTGGGAAAGGTACGACCCGAACGCACGACTAGACGAGGAGCCCACACAAATGACGAATCACGACGAACCAACACCAACCGCAGGTAGCCAAGAATATGGTGCCGACAATATCAAGGTATTGAAAGGGCTCGACGCAGTGCGCAAACGTCCAGGGATGTATATTGGAGACACCGATGACGGGAGCGGACTCCATCATATGGTGTTTGAGGTCGTGGACAACAGTGTGGATGAGTCCCTTGCGGGTTATTGCGATCGCGTTGTGGTTGTGATCCACCTGGATGGGTCGGTGTCGGTGGAAGACAACGGGCGAGGCATTCCGGTGGGGCTCCATGCCGATGGGCGATCTGCGGCGGAAATCGTGATGACCGAACTGCACGCGGGCGGTAAGTTTGATGCCAATTCCTATAAGGTATCAGGCGGATTACATGGCGTAGGCGTTTCGGTGGTCAACGCATTAAGTGAGTGGCTGAAGGTTGAAATCCAGCGGGAGGGCGGCATCTTTAAGGTTGAATTCCGACGAGGCAAAGCCGTTGCCCCACTTGAACGAACAGGCGATTCAACCGCGACCGGCACCAAGGTTACGTTTCTCCCGGATGCGGAAATTTTTCCGGCGATTGAATTTTCGTTCGAAACGCTGGCCCAACGTTTGCGCGAGATGGCGTTTCTAAACAAAGGATTAACGATTGAAATCCGGGACGAACGCGACGGAAAAGAACACAATTTTTGTTATGAGGGCGGCATTGTTTCCTTTGTTGATCGGTTAAACCGCAACAAACGCCCACTTCATGCGGCCCCAATCATGATGGCGGCGGAACGGAACGAAGTGAAAATGGAAATCGCCCTCCAATGGAACGAATCGTACCAGGAAAACGTGTTCTGTTTCACAAACAACATCCGCAATCGCGACGGGGGCAGTCACCTGACCGGATTTAAGGCCGGATTGACCAGAATGGTCAACGACTATTCGACAAAAAACAACCTGCTGAAAAACCTGAAAGAATCGTTGAGCGGCGACGATATTCGCGAAGGAATGACCGCCGTGATCAGCATCAAGATGTTTGATCCCAAGTTTTCGTCGCAAACCAAAGACAAGTTGGTCTCCAGCGAAGTGAAAGGCGCTGTGGAAGGGGTGGTCAGCGAAATGTTGACCACATGGTTTGACGAAAATCCCAATGAGGCCAAAAAGATCATCACCAAGGCGGTAGATGCAGCAAGAGCGCGCGAAGCAGCACGACGAGCACGGGAATTGATTCGGCGGAAAGGTGCATTGGATTCAGCAGCCCTTCCAGGTAAGTTAGCTGATTGTCAAGAAAAAGACCCAGCAAAAGCTGAGATTTACATCGTCGAAGGCGATTCTGCCGGCGGGTCGGCAAAACAGGGGCGCGATCGGCGAACGCAAGCGATCCTGCCGTTACGCGGCAAAATTCTGAATGTTGAAAAAGCCCGGTTTGACAAGATGTTGACCAGCGCCGAGATCACGACCATGATCACGGCACTCGGTACGGGAATCGGCACCGATAATTACGACATCGCTAAATTAAGATATCACAACATCGTCATCATGACCGATGCCGACGTCGACGGACTGCATATCCGAACCCTTCTGCTCACTTTTTTTTACCGGCAGATGCCGGAAATTGTCGAACGCGGTCATTTGTACATCGCGCAACCGCCCTTGTTCAAAGCGAAAAAAGGGAAAAAGGAACGCTACATCAAAGACGAGGCGGAACTGGACGATTATCTGCTCGACTTGGGCATTGAAGATACTCAGGTGCGGGGAGTTAATAGCACCGAGCCGATGACCGGCGCCCATCTAAAACAATTTCTCAAAAAAATTGGTATGTTTCAGCGTGTCATTGCGAGGTTGGAGCACCGCCGGGATATTCGTGTGGTGTCTATCGTACTTAAGTTTACCGACCTCGATATCGCAACGTTGAACATGGAAACCAATCTGCGACATCAACTCGACCGCTTGGCGGAAGTTTTTGCAAAACGATGGCCCCAATCGTTGCCGATTGATACGTCCAAAGTCCATTTTGATGCCGAAACACAATCCTATGTCGCAGCGGTACACACCAAAGACCAGGGATTACCAAAACGAACCGTGTTTGATCGTTCCTTGGTTTCGTCGGCGGAATTTCAAGAGTTGCGGAATCTCGCAACATTGTTCCGCGAACAGGGAGGACCGGAATTTATTTTACGTCGAGGTGAAACCGAACAACATTTTGCTGACCCCGATGATCTGCTGAAGTCTATTTTTGAGGCAGGCAGAAAAGGGGTGTATATCCAACGATACAAGGGGCTGGGCGAAATGAATCCGGAGCAGTTGTGGGAAACGACGATGGATCCGACGGTACGACGAATGCTGAAGGTTCAAATCGATGACCAAGTCGAAGCCGACAACATCTTCACTGTGCTCATGGGTGATGCAGTCGAACCTCGCCGTGAATTCATTATGGACAATGCGTTGAACGTCCGAAATCTGGATATTTGAGCCCGGTTCGCAACACTGTTTCCGCACTCGTGTTTCCCAAAAATTAGAACTGGTGGATGCATCCACTTTCATGGCCCGGTATGATGACGGCGGAGTACGTTTCCAAAACCACGGCGGCCAATGACTTCCCAAGACACACTAAGTTACATTCGCACAGTCGAACAACTCTTTCTGGTCCTTCGCCGGCAGGGTTTGATGTTGTCGCCATTGGACATGCAGTTGGCGAAGTCATGGGCGGACGCAAATATTCCGCTCCGAGTTGTCTGCAGGGCGATCATCGACTCCTGCGACCGCTATAAACAGCGTTTTGGTTCTCAACGACCGTTGCCGACCAGTTTGCGATATTTTGGTGCCGCGGTAGTGGAGGAAGCGGAAAAACAACAGGCACACCATTTCTCCCAGGAAATATTTGATGCCGATCCAGCCGAAACACGTAACAACGCACTCACTGTAGTGGATCATCTGATTGAGGAGTTGATTCTGATTGGCCAATCCGAACCCGAAGCCGTGGTTCGAACTGCATATCGCAACGCTTATCGGGGACTGATTCGGCTGAGGCAGGATCTCCTTTCTTCCACCCCTCCGGCGCTACTGCCGCGACTGGATCAACTGGATACTCAACTGATGAACGACGTATGGCAGCACATGTCCGACGATCTGCGGAATCAGGTTGAAGAGGCGACCCAGCCACAAATCGAAACGTTGCGCGGCAAACTCGGAGTCATGGCGTTGGCTGAACACCACAGAATGCTCAAAGAAGAGTGGCTGGTCCAGCATTTGGGTTTGTTTCGACTGTGGGACCCAGGTAGAAAAATGCCCCCTACCGAAACCACCTCACCGCCACAAACAACAATCGCTGACCATCAGGACACGCGACCATGACCACAAAAATACCTGGAAAGGCCCC
>JABWCM010000157.1 GCA_013360285.1 Myxococcales bacterium | reverse complement strand
TGCGATCCGGGCGCCTCGCCGCCGATCCGTGCGACCGCCGGTTGTCACGGCCGTTGCGAAGGCAACGGCCGCGCCAACCTATTCCGTGTCCGACTCTGAGAGTCCCCGCGGGCACGACCGCGGCCTCTCACTCGGGCGTCGATCCCGCCGATAGGGGATGTGTGGGCCTTCCCCCGACCGCCGGGAGTCAAGCACCGATGAAAGTCGTCGATCTGACCGCCGCACGCGCCGAGCGCCTGGCCCGTCCGAGCCCCGAGAGCGGGCGCCCCCTGGAACGGTTGATGGCGGACCTCGGCCTGCCGCCGGGCGGCCCTCCCTCCGGCGATCCCCCATCCATCGACCCCTACCTCCAGCGCATGGATCCCCAGACCGGGGTCCTGAGCCGCGCGGCCCTTCAGGCGAGCCTTGATCGCTCCTCCCGGGAGCAGGACGAAGACGACCGGGGCGGGACGCTGATGGGCTTCCGGGTGGACGGCCTCTCGGCGATGCACGAGGTGTCCGAGGGAGTGGTGGGCGAGGTCCTGGGCATCGTGGCCCGGCGCCTCGACCGTTGCACCCGGCTCGACGACAGCATCGGCCGCGCGGGGGAGGACCGATTCGCCGTCTACCTCCGCGGGTGTTCGGACCGGGAGGCCCGGGAGGTCGCCGGACGCTGCATCCGCGCGGTGGAGGAGCGCCCCGTCCGCACCGAGGGACGCTCCTTCCCCCTCCGCCTGACCACGCGAAGCATCATCGTCGCCCCCGCCGATCCCCGCTCCGGCGCGGACCTCCTCCACGCCCTCGCCCGCGAGCTGGAGGGCGAGGGAGGCTGATCCCCCGGTCCATCCCGAGGCGGATCGCGGTCTCCGTGGTGCCCGGGGCGGGACTCGACCCTTCCGCCCGCGTCCATCACGGACGCGGCCTGCAGGGCCGGCCGGCGTGGCTGACGGCTCCTTCCTGGAGCCTTTTCAGCCACTGGCTGCGCCACGCCGGCGTTCGAGGCCCGCCAATGCGGCCTGGCCAGGAAGCGAGTGCCCGGGGCGGGACTCGACCCTTCCGGCCGCGTCCTTCACGGACGCGGCCTGCAGGGCCGGCCGGCGTCGCTGACGGCTCCTTCCAGGAGCCTTTTCGGCCACTGGCCGCGCCACGCCGGCGTTCGAGTCCCGCCACTAAGGCCCGATGGGGATGCGAGTGCCCGGGGCGGGACTCGAACCCGCATGCTGGGGTTGGTGCCAGCGGGGGATTTTAAGTCCCCTGCGTCTGCCGTTTCGCCACCCGGGCGGGGGCGGGGGATCAGGTGACGCGCAGCACGTCGTCGATGGCGGTGATCCCGGCGATGGCCTTCGCGACGCCGTCGCGCCTCAGGGTGGGGAGCTTCAACGCGGCCAGGAGGGCCTTCATGGCCACCGTCGTCGAGCGGTTCTTGATGAGGTCCCGCATGGCGTCGTCCACGACCATCAGCTCGAAGATCCCCGTGCGCCCCTTGTAGCCCGTCTGGGAGCACTCCGCACAGCCGACGGGGCGATAGAGAGGCCCGTTCAACGGGGGGAGGGGGAAGCCGAGCTGGTGCCGAAGGTCGTCGTCGGGCGTCCAGGGCTCGGCGCAGCTCCGACAGAGCTTGCGGACGAGGCGCTGGGCCAGGACGGCGGTGAGGCTGCTGGCGACGATGTAGGGTTCCAGGCCCATGTCCAGCAGCCGGGTGATGGTCTCGACCGTGCTGCTGGTGTGCAAGGTCGAGAAGACCAGGTGGCCCGTGAGGGACGCCTGGAAGGCGATCTGGGCGGTCTCGATATCCCGCATCTCGCCCACCATGATCACGTCGGGGTCCTGCCGGAGGATGGCGCGCAACCCCCGGGCGAAGGTGAAGCCCGCCTTGGGGTTGGTCTGCCCCTGGGTGATGTGGGGCAGCCTGACCTCGATGGGATCCTCGAGGGTGGTCACGTTGACCCGGTTGGGGTCGATGGTCTTGAGAAGGCTGTAGAGGGTCGACGACTTCCCCGATCCCGTGGGGCCGGTGACCAGCACCAGCCCCGAGGAGCGCCCCGCCAGTTCCCGGATCCTTGGCAGCTCGTGGGGGCCGATCCCCAAGGACTCCAGGTTGGTCATGGCGGTGGTGCCGGCGAGCAGCCGCAGCACGACCTTCTCGCCGTCCCGGGTGGGGAAGGTGGAGGCCCGGATGTTGATGCGCTGGCCAGTCGCCTCGTAGGAAAGCCCCCCATCCTGGGGCACCCGCTTCTCGGCGATGTCCATGGACGCCATCACCTTGAGCCGGGAGGTGACGGAGGGGATGAAGTCCGGCGGGAGCGCGGGCTGCTCCACCAGCACCCCATCGACTCGGAACCGCAGCCGGAGTCGGTCCCCCTTGGGCTCGAAGTGGATGTCGGAGGCCCGCTCGGCGACCGCCTTCTTCAGAATCTGGTCGACCAGTCGGACGACCTGCCCATCGTCGGCCACAGCGCACTCTCCGCCCGGGGGCGACCCCCACACGCCCCGTCCCCGACGCCCCCGCGGGCGCCCCACAACCCCACCGCGGGGCCCGCCCCGATGGTAGCTCCCCCCAGCTCCCCCCGCAACCCGCAAGCCTCCCCCATCCTCGCGCCCCACCCTTGACCCGCCAGCCCTCCTGCTATACCTTCCGTCTCCGCGCCGCGGCGCCCCCACGCCCGCGCCCCCCGCCGAGGTAGCTCAGTCGGTAGAGCAGCTGATTCGTAATCAGCAGGTCCGGGGTTCAAGTCCCCGTGTTGGCTCCATCCATTTCAAATAGTTTACGAAATTATCGCTACACGTCTTAGAGGGTGTTTGGGTAAAAAATTACGTTACTCGAAACATTGGCCTACTCCGTCGGCCGTGCCTCGGTCGGCCCATCCTCAGCGCCCCATTGGGTACGCCTCCGGTGGACCTCGCTCGGTCCGACCGACTCGTTACGGCCACTGTTTCGCTCACCGGCAATTTTTACCCAAACACCCTCTTAGGGTCAACGAAGATAGATATGTGAGCCCTGATTAGCTAATTTAAGTTGCCTTGGCCCTGCTCGTCGGTGCGGCACCATACTGGATATTGCCTCAGTAGGGTCCCGTCCAAATGAGCGCTAAATTAGCTTCGTCAGCGTCACTTCCGGCTTGAACCTGACGCTCTATTAAGTAGTACCCACGTTGCAGGTTATTTTAGCGGATTCACTCGGTCGTCCGGTGGTTTCGGCACGTCTTTCGGTGGGTCGTTGGTCTTGGTTGTGACCTGCGGGCGGTCCTTCGGTCTACCGGATTTGGTCGTTTTTGGCGTGGAATTGCCGATCCCCCCTCCATTTGTCGTCGCCGGCGTTGTGACGGCATTTGTCTCCGCCGCAACTGGTGTTGCCGTCGACGTTGGAGTAGGCACGTGACCTACCGGAGCTATTTCAGGGGTACCGCCGGCAGCTACGGGGGCCTTTGCGACGTATGTACCGTCTGAATTGTACTCAACGTCCAACAACTGCTGTTTTCCATCGGAAAACTGCACGCGCAGTGTTTCGGTCGCACCGCTTTTTTTGCGTTCAATGATGACCGGGGTTTTACCCAATTCCGTGGCCCCGCGAAACACCAGCGCGTTTGGCGGTTCGCTCATAACCTGAAGGCGCACAATTTCAGCGGTTGGCGACGATACAGAAGACGGTGCGACCATTCGAGCCGAAATTTCTGTTTTTGCCGACTCGTCGCTCGGATTTGGTTTTCCCAGATACACCGCAAGTGCTCCACCTGCTACGATGGCAGCAATCGCCGATGGAATCGCCCATTTGGGCATTCGTCGCGTATTGGGTGCAGCAGTCATTGGGACCGCTTCCGCAATACCCGTGATCGGTTCGTACGTACTTGTATCCATACGCGCAATAAGTTCCTGGCGCGTCGGATCGGATCGCAGTACTACGCTCGAAAACGCCGGATCGAGTGAACGCTTACACCGACCAATAGTCGCGACAAGTTGATCACTTGACTGTGGGCGCTCTTCCGGCCTTTTCTTAAGTAACCAGAACACCAGATCTTGCACATCCGGCGGAACTACAATTTCTGGACTTATTTCGGACAACGGCGGCGGATCATCATGCACTTGATGATACAGAACTGTCATCGGATCGCCGGTAAACGGTGCCCTCCCCGCGAGCATTTCGTACGCCATGACCCCAAGAGCGTATAAATCGCTGCGACCATCCACAGGTTTTCCCGACGCTTGCTCCGGGGACATGTACTTTGGCGTACCCAAAATCATGTGGGTTTGAGTTAACCCATCCTGGGCTTTGTCTTCGCCCACCATCTTCGCAACGCCAAAATCCAAAACCTTGACAAAGTCTTTGTCGCCATCGACCTCACAAAGGAACAGGTTATCGGGCTTCAGATCACGATGAATAATACCTTTACTGTGTGCTTCGCCCAGTGACCGTGCTGCTTGTTCAAGCACATGGAGCATACGAGCAACGCTTAACCGCTGTTCTTTTTTTAGCACTTTCTGAAGAGGCAACCCGTTCAGAAGTTCCATCGCAAAAAATAGAGTCGCGTCGTCGACTTGTCCAAAGTCAAAAATGCGTATGGTATTGGGATGTTCGAGCCGGCTTACCGCAAGCGCCTCATTTTGGAACCGGCGCACAAACTGTTCATCCTTGACCAGCGCTCGCAGCAGGATTTTGATCGCGACCGGGCGTCCTACGCTAGTCTGCACAGCACGGTAGACGGCCCCCATGCCTCCTTCTCCGATTTTCGATTCAACACGAAATCGCCCTTGAATGTCTGTGCCAATAAATGGATCGTGTTTTACCCGTGCCCGTTGGGATGCTTGATTTTGCTCTACAAGCGCACGAATTTTTGCCTCGACGTCACTTTGTGTGGGGTCGTCGTTGTTACGGTCGTGTGCCGTTGTGCGGCTTGGGTCGGCTTCCGAAAGATTGTCGTTGCGGGTCGGCGATGTGATATTTCCGGTCGGCCCAGTTAAACCGGTAGCCACTGACGAATCGTCGGTTGGAAACATTGCCGTCGGCGACTCGTTTTTGGCGTTCGGAGAGGGCGATTTTCCATGGGTCATGCGACACTCCCGGGGGCAGTATCCTATCACGTTGTGGGTCACAGGGGTCCAGAGCGGAGCCGATTTGCGCAGCCTGTAACTTAACGGCGAGACGAGAAAAACGCCGCTACTGAATTACGAAGTATAACATCTGGATATGTCTGTTATTCCACGGGGGACGGCGGTGTGGTTCCTTCGGACGGGGCCGCGGTTCCACCTGTTGTTCCCGTACCGTCACCGGGTTTTTGCGTCTCAGCCTTCTTTTCTTCGGGTGTACCGCTATTGGCTCCCGAATCACTGTCCTTTGGCGGTTGTTTGTATAACAGATACAGGTCCTGCTGAATTGTCGCCAATGGCAAGTGCATCTGACATGAATAAACCCATTCTTCCGGTTGGCCATCGCCACGGTCCGCTGCGCGAACCGCACCAGGCTGATGCTGTGTTTTCCAACCCTTTTTTGTCGTCTTTAGCGCCTCATTCCCAAAGTAATTTAAGTACTTTTCGTCGAGTTCCTTTCCATACAGCGATGCCTTTGCAACCAAGTTAACATGAACACCAACATTTCGAAATACGGCAGCGCACGCAGCATTTTCAACTGCCGCATCAAACCCTTCCGCTGTCTCGTCCCAACTGCCGTCTTCCCCCTTTGGAGGAACTGTGAAATCGGCACTCACGATCAATGCTTGCGCGGGGGCGTCGAACATTCCCTTGGCTGTCCAATCTTTCTCAAAAGTTTCCGCAAAGGTTTTTGTGAAGTGGCTGTCAAATTTCTTTTTGTGTAATTCCGGAACTTGTTTTTTAAGGGCACGCCGGTCTTCTGCAGGTACATAGAGCGTTTGCACTGCTTCAGCAATTTCCGTTGCCTTATCAAACTCACCGGCCGCTACGGCAGCATCAAATTCCTGCTTTTTTCGCTCGAAGACCTTTTTGTTCGCCTCGGGGTTCCGCAGACTCAGCGCAATTTCCAATTCGGCCGCTTTGTCCAAAGCAGCGCTCTTTTCTGATTCGTCTTTTGACTTCTTACTTAACGCTAAATAAGCTTCGTACATTTGAGTGCGAATCCCCGCTTCGCGCCCCTTCGCACCGGGTAATGCCAACGCCTTCTCTAACGATTCAACAGATCTGGCATGTTCGCTGGACTCATGATAGGCAACGCCAAGGTAATATAACGGTTCGAAGGCCTTTGGATCCGCCTCGTGCAACTTCAGGAACAACGGAATCGCAGCTTTCGGATCGGTCTCCAGAGTATTCAGTGCCTGGTCGAACGGATCTTCCTGTTTTTTGCACGCGATCACGCAACAGAGTGAGAGGACCGCAACAAAGATTCCACACCGATTGATGGCGTTCACCATGACTACCTCCACGACGCTTGGTCGTCTTACATACTTTCCACGCCAATTGGCTGATTTGACGAAACGGCACACGAATCACAGCCATTGTTTGCAGCATACCAACGGTGTGAACAAACCGGCAAGTTTGCAAAAGCAAACTCGCTACCTTTTTTGCATGTTGCGGCATTGGATCTCTTCGAGTTTTCAGCAATACTTTTTCAGTTAATCGCTGCGCTTTGCAGCAGGACATGACGTGATAACTTTGCGATTTTCTTGCAGATCAAGTCTCTTTTTGGCGTTTACGTTGCACCTGTTGTGGTGCACATTGATGTTTGTTTCAGGATGCAAACTGTTTGACGAAGGTGCCGTACAGCACACAGGTCCGTGTGAACAGACCGCGCATTGTGCCGCGGGAACCGCTTGTCGGGCGGGGGTATGTGCTACCGTTCAGTGCACGTCTCATGGCAACTGTGGCCAGTTTGAGGCATGCGTGGACATGAACTGTACCTATCCGGTATGTCTTGACAACTCAGACTGCGGCTCGTCACAAACCTGTAGCTTTGGTGCATGTCGCAATGTCTGCCTGGACTCGTCGCAGTGTCCACCACTTCATGCGTGCGTACTTGGGGCCTGTGAACTAGTTCCCTGCAGTGTTTCCAGCGATTGTCCGAGCGACGCGGGATGTGTGGCAGGCAGTTGCACACCTGCAAACTGTGTGTCGGATACAGATTGCGGACCAGAATTACGATGTGGCATGGGAGTGTGCGGTTACGCCTGCACCACATCCAACCAGTGTTTATCCGGCGAGATGTGTGAGGCGGGTCGGTGCACCTTCCCGTGTTTATATACACAAGGATGTGCGGACAACGAACAATGTATTTCAGGCCTGTGTATGTAACCAATCACAACGATATGTGGCTTAGTTTGGATTTCGCACACCGTCGCGGATGGTCTTCTAACCTTGATCGTATGAGAAATCCGGGTTGGCTAATGACCTTTTTCACCACGCACTTTAGAGGCAGCAATGACAACAAAACAAATCAGCCCCCTGGTCGCTGTTTTATTAACGGGACAACTTCCCAGCGTAGCAATTGCCCATTCGGGACACGGAATTGTCGATGATCACTCCGTTTTTTTTCATTGGATAGTCGACCATGGGTTCATTGTCGGATTATTGGTTGCTATAGCAATCACTGTGGTTGCGTGGCGGTCCGTTCGCTCCGAAAAGGGGAAGTGAGGTGGTCTGACAAATTCGCGCACGTTATTGGAGACGAGGAAGCAACCACTCACCGGGCTTTGGAAGGGATTCAACCGCTGTCGCATGTAAGATAAGTTGAGGTGGGTTGCCGCGTTGCTCTTCCAACCGCAGTACCCCTTCTACACGAATGAGGGCGTCAGTAACCTGAATCGAGTGTCCCCCCGCAAGGCGCACATCAATCGCTCCCACTACTTCGTCTTGGTGGGTCGGGTCAAGGCAACCGATGTGGTCTCTGACCAACCAGAATCGACTGCGATACGGGGTGCTGTCATCCAGTACCATTCTTCCTTCGGCGACAATGGTTTGACCAAGCCACCGAGCGAGCGGACGGTCGTCACCGGTGATTCGCCATTGTTTTCCTGTTGATCGAAGAACCGGAAGGGATACAGATACAGGGCGGTAACCGGGATCTGTTCTGCGGTCGACGTCTGTTACGAGGTGGTTGACTGAACTGTCGGGCGATGCTGTGGAAACGGACTGCCGGCAACCCGAGCAAATGACTTGTGCCAGCAGGAGCAGGGCGACAGCGGACAAACGAGACATGACAAGGGTTCCTTCGGCTACCATACATTTTTATCAGATCACCGAACGGGATTTCCGAAACTTGCCGGGATTGTAACGTGATGTTGTTTTGTTTGACACGGTATGTTGTTGACACCGACCGGTCAGAAGGTATCATCGGAACGTATTATTGACCACGAAACGTAGTTAGATCAAATGCTTGGAGCAAAAATGGGTCGTATGGCGGCAATCTCGTTTTCTTCGGTCGTTCGAAAAAAGATGGGCGGCTTGAGCCTTAAGCAAACCATTTGGCACGTGACCATGGCAACTGCCGTTGTTGTATGGTTGTGCGCAATAGTCGGAACAGTCACGGCTGCACCGGCCAAAAAAGCGGCTGCCTCCAAAGTGGTTTCCTATGCGGGAACACTGCACGACCACAACGGCAGTCCCGTTGGTGGAATCTACCCCCTCACATTCTCAATTTTCAGCGAACAGGCGGATAGCAAAGCAAAATGGAGTGATAGCTTTTGGGTATCGGTCGACAATGGCAGATATACGGTGGAACTTGGGAGGAATAAAAAAATTCCGTCATCTTTGAGCCTGGCTAACTCCTATGTTGGTGTATCGTTGAGCGGCGGCGCCGAGTTGGTTCGGGAACGCCTAGTGGTTGAGGATGCAAATGCCGACTCCTCCGACCCCACATCCGAAACACCGAGTGCTCGCCAGCCCGTCCATCCGTCCCAGTCGCCCCATGGCAATGTTCCCATACGCGGTGGAAATGTTGACTACGCAGAAAAAGCGGGTTTCGCATATGAAGCAGAACACGCAACCAATGCCGACAAAATCGCCAACATGGACGTGGAACAACTAAAAAGCCAACTCACAAAACCGATAAAGCTGGGAACGAAAACGACAGTCACCGGACAGGCCGGTGGAAAAGGTGGTTATGAATTCGAAGAGTTGTGTCCAAAGGGTTACGTGGTAACCGGCATGAAGGGTGCGGCTGGGATCTACCTGGACAGCATTCAGTTGGTATGTTCACCCCTGGAGTAACTGGTCCTGATTTTTCGCGGGATCGAGGCTACTAGCGCCGATCCCCTAGGTGGCTGGTGTTAAATAGGGGTTTTCATGATCCAGCCGAATTTCAGACGGATCGCCCCCAAAAACCTGAGTCATATCGGGAGTATGGCGCAGGGTTTTCGGGGGGCGAGGCGGACAAAGGCGGCCAGAGCATGAAAATCATCGTTTAATACCAGCCACCTAGCAGCTTCAGGCGTGGCAGACCTTTTTCGTCCTCAACGCGGTGCTGTCATATGGCTATAAACAAAGATCGCCTACCACGACCGAATCTGCTGGCGTATCCAGGCTCTCGCCCGCAAGCTTGTGAGAAAGACGGATTGATTAAATTACTGTAGTGCGGTGGTATCTGAGATGATTCTTCACGTTCCAGAGCGTATTGAAAGTACACCCATCAGCAGGGTCGACGAAAATGTTGCAATCAGGTGGACACCTCCGGCAGCGCACCTACGCTCTCTCATTTTCGTACTCCCGCACCCATTGCCGCCGGCTGCCAGCAAGGCATTTTTTGCGGGGTCGTTTGACCTGCTCGTGAAACGGTTTGAAGTCGGTCCCCAGGTAGACGCTGCCTGGTTCAAACTGCCGGATTCGAGGGGAGAATTTCACGTGGTGGTGCTGGCTCAAACCCAAGCGGACACGTTGGTCTTTGTTTCTGACGTTGGGGTCGTACAGTTGTGTGACGGAATGTTGGCACTGGGCTCCCTTGATTTCGCCGAGGAAGGTTTTAACCCATCCCCTTTGACTTCCGCGACAAACAGGTTCATTTCCACCGGAGAAGCGGATAGCCACGATGGTGGACTTGTTGGTCTGGGCACAACGGCCGATCCGCCACAAGAAAAAACCGTAGGTGCCAAAGTAGTGGTGAGCAGCCGAACAGTGCCAACGGGCTCGTTGGTTTCCCCTGCGCCCACATCGGCTCGTATTGGTGACGAAAACTTTGATTTACAACGAGAACTGAAGCAAAGAACCGCAGCATATCTTCGTTCTACACGCACTACCGGTAAACATTGAAGTGTTACTGCCTTTCGCTGTCCGCTTGCGGCGTATCCGAGCCTAAATCCTCAAATATTTCGGGATAATAACATACCTTCGTTAGCAAGAAGTCGCCCAAAGCGCCACCGAGCGGGGTAGTTGCTGCCTGCCGCGCCCACGGATGGTCTTTGGATAGCCGATGTACTTGGACATATTCTATTTTTGCCTCTTCAAATCGGCCGGCACGCTGATACTGTTTTGCCAATTCACACCTTGATGGCCACTGATTCGGATTGTTGGCAATGCTTTGCGCAAATAGTTCCATCGCTTTGCTGCGCTCGCCAAGCGCGTCCAAAACCATACCGAGGTTATGCAGCGCTTTGGCATCGGTGGGTCGAAGGACCAGGACCTGCTCGTATTGTTGCCGCGCTTCGGCATAGCGAGAAGAGCGCCAATAGATGTTTCCAAGCCCCATCATGGCTTCCCATGCTCCGGGGCGTGCGCGCAAATATTCCTGAAAGTGAGTTTCCGCTTTGTCATATTTCCGTCCCTGGTACGCCAACTGCCCCAGATACAGATCGGCAATTACCATGGCAGGGTTCTGTTTTCTCAATTCTTCGACAAGGGCGAGTGCGTTTTTCAAAGTCCCGGTTTTTTCTGCGGTCCTCACAAGCCCCCACAATGCTTCTTCGCGTGTAGGGTCTGCCCGAACTGCCGTTTCAAAATGAGTTGTTGCTAATTTGGTTTGGCGCAACTGTTCGAAAGCTTTCCCGAGCAGGCAATGTCCTTCAGCGTCTTGTGGACGTACGCGAACCAGTTGCTGAATCACGCCCACTGCTGCTTGAAGATTTCCGCTCTTGTCGTAAGCTCGGCCCAAATTCAACAAAAAATCGGCGTCTTGCTCGTGTTTGTCGAGTACTCTGGACCATGCGTCCGTTGCGTCATCGAATCGCCCGAGTTTTACGAATATCTCTCCCAGTAACTCGTGGGCACCCGCAAGTTGTCGATCTTGCTCAATGGCCTCGGTCAATTCAGAAACCGCTTCGTCATAGCGCCCCTCACCCACGAAAGATCTCGCGATCAGAGTTCGTAATATACCTCGGCTTTCTTTATGATTAGGAATCTCATCAGTTAATTTTGCACGTAGGGAAACAAACTCTCCTCGATCAAGAAGAGCCTCAGCCTCTGCAAGAAGTGACGTCATCCGCTGGTCCACGGCTGGGACACCAAGCTGCGCCTGCTCGGCTTCAGCCAGTTCGCGCTGTTTGCGTACTTCTGCAAGCTGAGACTCAACGTGTTCACCAACTGAGCGGCTGGCAACCCGTGCCAGCTCCTCTTTTGGAATCGGTCGTGAAGCAACATAAGCCCATCCGCCCGCAACCAACGCGGTCAACCCGAGTGCAACCCACCAGACAGTTCGTACCGTAGGCAAATCCGACGCCGAGTCGGAAGCGCTCCGGCGCACTGCGGACAGACGACTGCGGTCCGGCAATGGGCGGTATCGGGGTGCGGTAGACAGTCGTGATGCGGAATCCTCTGCCGGAAATAAAGGCCTAGGCGGGTTCAGTTTGGACTTCTCCCCTGATTCACCATCTCCGATTGTTAACTGCTCTGTTTCGTTCGCTAACTTATCATGTGCCCTGATCCGTGCGACGGGAACAGCGTCCGTGCCATGGTCCTGCTCAAAAATGGACACATCTGCCGGTGGGTTCTCCGTTGTGCCCGCAGGTTCGGTAGTAAGAGAATAAACGTTGCCCGAAGTCCGCGCCCCTCGTGGCCGGGCAGCATACTGGAGGTCATCGATCAGGGCGCCTTCGGTTACAATTGTGTCGTCTGAGTCGCCGATGTCGTAACGCGTTTGTGCTGGTTGCCCGGGCGGTGGAAGAAAACGTTGGGAAACGTCCGCGTTATCTGTATCGCTGCTGACAAAGGTTTTTGTCAGCAGGAAAAAAAAGCTCATGTCTTCAAAATAGCGCGCGAGGGCGCCCCGCACATCTTCAATGCCGGCGCCGCGCAAAGTCAGCCGAATTTCGTGCAGCAATTCGTCTACTGCAACTGGATCGGCCCCCATTCCCCCTCGTACGAGTCGCGTGTACCCGGCAGGTAAGGCCACGAGCCGTTCCCGCTCGATGTTCACGGTAGGGTCGGCCGAAGGTGCAACTCCATAGACCATCTCGAATGCGAGGCGTGCCACGGACCGAACGTCATCAGCCATGGTCGGCGGTGTCAGATGGGCGCTCTTTCCGGATAGTCGAAGAGCCGCTTCGTCAACTCCGGCGCGAGCCAAAATTACAGCCCCGGATTGTTCGAGCAGAACATTTTCTGCGACAATTTTGCCATGAATCAGACGGTTTTTATGCAAAACAGAGAGAGCTTCGGCCAATTCGTGCAATATCAATGCTGCTGGAATCCACAACAGCTTGCGGTTCACGTCGAGCAATGCTCGTAAAGTTGCGCCATGCTTCACTTGTTCTGCGAAATACAACTCGCCGGTTGCTGACGACGGAATGGTTGCTGTGCGCAAAAGCGCGCGGTGTTTGACATTCGCGAGTCTTGAAAATAAGTCGGCCAATTTTGGCCCGCCGGGAGGTCGACATAGATCGGGGTGGACTATGGTGACATGCCAAAAATCATTTAGTGTGCGGCTGGTCGCAAGATAGACCTCTCCCAATACGTCTTCCCGCACTTTCTCGGACAGGATGTATCCCTCGACAGAGCGTTCAAAGGTGTTTTTCACAACAGGGATCCCTGGTCTTCAGACTCAGATGTTCGTGGTGTACGCAAACCCAGGTGCCTATAGGCCAAGGGAGTCGCGATACGCCCGCGTGGTGTCCGCTGGATATACCCTTCTTGTATCAGGTACGGCTCGCAAACATCTTCCAGGGTATCTTTCTCCTCGCTAACGGCTGCGGACAATGTCTCAATACCTGCCGGCCCTCCCCCAAACTTCTCGATCAAGGTTGTCAGATACAAACGATCAAGTGGGTCAAGTCCCCGAGCATCTACTTCGAGGCGATCCAAACCAAATCCTGCGATGTCTAGAGTGATCGTGCCATCACCCCGGACCTGAGCGAAATCTCGAAGGCGTCGTAGTAGTCGGTTGGCGATCCGCGGAGTTCCGCGTGCGCGACCGGCTATCTCCATCGCGGCAGAGGCCTCAATAGGCACGCGGAGTATGTGTGCGGACCGCAACACAATTTGCTGCAATTCGGGCGCAGTGTAGTATTCCAGGCGTGCCACAACACCAAAACGGTCTCGCAGAGGCGAAGTTAACAAACCCGATCGTGTTGTGGCACCTACCAGCGTAAACTGAGGGAGAGGCAACTTCATATTTCGGGCGTGCGGACCTTCGCCGATGATGATATCGAATTCAAAATCCTCCATCGCAGGATATAGATTTTCTTCAACGACGGGATTGAGGCGGTGAATTTCGTCAATAAACAACACATCACGTGGTTGCAGATTGCTCAGAATGCCTGCAAGGTCCCCTTTTCGCTCAACAGCAGGACCGCTAGTAATTTGAATTCCCGCGTTCAATTCATGGGCAATAATCAGAGCGAGCGTCGTTTTTCCCAATCCGGGGGGGCCCGACAACAGAACATGGTCCAGCGCGTCGCCGCGTTTTTTTGCGGCCTCTACAAAAACGTGCAGATTCTCGCGTAACCGTGCTTGCCCAACGTATTCGCCAAAACTTCTTGGTCGCAGCGAATTGTCAAGGGCTTTGTCTTCTGTGGATGCGTCGGGCGTTAGCACCCGATTGCGGGTGGATGTCATCAGCTTCCTTGGTCTGCCAAAAAACGGGTCGATGGTTTGTAAAAACCCCGATCAGATGTTACCTCAGAGAGTATCTGAAAATACAGCGGCGGACTTGTTCACGGCGGGTTCTGGTTTCCAACTTTTCCTACGTCGCCGGAATGTTGGGCTTACCGCAAGAAACAGTGAACGAACAATGATCGACACCTCAGGTCGTTCGGAAGCCAGCGCATATACTTGCATCTATGTTACTGAGATGTGGTATAATGTTAGTTTGATTTGGGTTCGGCGGAACGATTCGCAAGCACGTCACGCACCAGTTGTTCCAATTGTTCCTTGCGGAGTGCATGGCGAACGACATATCCATCTACAAACAGCGTTGGGGTTCCTGTTACGTGTTGTGTTAGACCCACTTCCACGTCCGCGCGCACTTTTGCTGTCGACGATGGTTCACCTAAGCAGAACTCAAACGCGTTTTTGTCGAGTCCTAGTTCGGCTGCCATAGTCAACAACTGCTCGAGGTCGAATTTCGGCTGATTTTCAAAGAGCCGGCCTGCGTATTCCCAGAATTTTCCCTGCTTTCTAGCACATTCGGCTGCGACCGCAGCCTGACATGCCTGAATATGGAATTCCGACTCAATCAGCGGATTGCATTGGGAATCTAATGGAAAATGCACAAAACTCAATGCAACCGGTAGGGTGGTTTCGTCCAAAAATGTTTCCATGTCCAGCCAAAATCGTTTGCAGTACGGGCACTCAAAATCACTTAATTTAACAATGGACACATGTGTTGTTGTGTTGCCTGCCCCCGAGTCTGGCGTAGCAGTGCGCGAATAACGAACCGGTGCGCCCTCAACGTGGAGGGGACCCGATGGTTGCCCGGCCAGTATGGTGTTCAGGTCATTTCGGTCGTTTTCGGCACGTTCGGCCTTCGCTTCGGCGACTGTCTCGTGATACACAATGTTTCCGCCGAGAATTGCTACAACAAACGTTCCCACTGCGATAAGGCCTGTGCCTTGGTATAACTTTTGTGCGGCATCCACCACTGCCGCAACCGGCGGCTGGTCGAGACCCCACATGGCCAAAAACCACGTAAACAAGTTGATTCCGTACCAAAGAATACAAAACGGGCAAAAAGAGCCTTCGACAAGCGACAACCCGAACATGACGATGGATGCAACAACGCTTCCGCATGCCATCAAAAACAGCAGTCCACGTGCAACGTCGCGTGCTTGAGAACGACGAAAAAGCACGATCAAAGCCAGGCTCGCAGTTGTGATCGCACCCGCCATTCCAATCACCGAAACGGGAACTCCAAGCAGAGAACCGAACCTGCCCCCGGTTACTTCACAGCCACCCGAAGCCAGCGCGTAACACAAACCCGATCCGCTAAGTTGTAACTTAATGCGGATGTGTTCGATGGTGAGATAAATTCCAACAGCAATGGCTCCGATTGACATTAGCAGAACGCCAACCGGAGCAATAAGAAGATTTTTGGGGGCCGAAGACGTCATTGTAACCGCTTTGTGATCCAGAACCATCGCACTTATTACCCGAACTGTATCACAATTGCCCGGGATAAACGTGCCTCGATGTACCACTGGCCGAGATGCTATCGCAAGCGACCAACGCCAAGTCGCGATCTTAGAGGGTGTTTGGGTAAAAAATTACGTTACTCGAAATATTGGCCTACTACGTCGGCCGTGCCTCGGTCGGCCCATCCGCAGCGTACCATTGGGTACGCCTCCGGTGGGCCTCGGTCGGCCCGACCGACTCGTTACTGCCACTGTTTCGCTCACCGGCAATTTTTTCCCAACCCCCCTCTTAGAGGGTGTTTGGGAAAAAAATAAGCTACGCGAGCCATTGGCCTACTGCGTCGGTCCTGCCTCGGTCGGCCCATCCTCAGCGTACCTTCGGGTA
>JABWCM010000156.1 GCA_013360285.1 Myxococcales bacterium | reverse complement strand
TACCTGCAATGACAACAATCAATGCACCACCGACACCTGCACAGCCGCTGCCGGATGTGTGTTCACCAACAACACCAACACCTGCAACGACAACAACGCGTGCACTTCAGGTGACAAATGCGCCAACGGACTATGTTCTGGTACCACCATCACCTGTAACGACAGCAATATTTGCACCAACGATACCTGCACGCCGTCCGCCGGTTGTGTGTTTACCAACAACACGAACCCCTGTAATGACAACAACGCTTGTTCATCGGGAGACGTCTGTGTCAACGGCACCTGTAAGGGCAACGAAATCGTGTGCAACGACGGCAATCCGTGCACCAATGACTCGTGTAATACGTCAACCGGCTGTGTCACGACCAACAATACCGCCAACTGCAACGACAACAATCTTTGTACGACCGGCGACAAATGTGCGAACGGTCAGTGCTCCGGCACCGCGGTTGTTTGCAACGACAACAACCCGTGCACAAACGATTCATGCAGCACGTCGTCCGGCAGTTGTGTGTTCAGCCCCAATAGTAGTGCGACCTGCAGTGACGGTAACTTATGCACGACCAGCGATAAGTGTACAAATGGGCAGTGCGTCGGTACCCCGGTAGTATGTAATGACTTGGACCCCTGCACGGTGGACAGTTGCAGTCCGAACACCGGCGGTTGTATCGCTACGTTCAATACGACAGACCCTGATTGCAGCCCCAAAACCTATACCCAGATTCAAACCATTGTTTTTGGCAACACCTGCAGCGGTTGCCATGGTGTCCAACCCAGCGATCCCGGAGATTGCAATTCGTTTTGCGACGGCGGCAAATGTTTTGCGTTCAATTGCTCACCGCTGACCTGTGGAACCAGCGTAAAAGGCAATACGGGCCTCGAAGAATGTGAGCCGGGAAGCGGCGTGTTTATGTCCACGGCCGAATGTCTTTACCAACGCGCCGTCCGGGGTTTTCCCAGTGTGATGCCCCCGGATTGGTCGGGAATCGTGTTGACCACCCAGGAAAAGAAAGCCATCAGCGGCTGGTGGCACTCCATCAAAGACGCAAACGCCGCCAATTGGTGCCCGGCTCCGCCGCAGATCAGCTACTCTCAGCAGGTCCAGCCGATTTGGAACAAATGGTGCACAAACTGCCACGGTGTGCAGGGAGGTCTCAACTTGTCATCGGCCGTGTCTTACAACAACCTGGTCAACGTCAACTCCACATGCAACTCGCTCGTCAAACGGGTGACCCCCGGAAACACCGCGGCAAGTATGTTGTGGCGCAAAATCGCCAACACATCAGACAAATGCGGCAGCGCGATGCCATTGGTGCCGGGTGGCCTCATCTCCGCCTCTCCATCTGAAGCCGCTCTTGTTGAACAGTGGATCCTCCAAGGGGCATTGAAGAACTGATCTTTTCCCCTTGTCGGCTCTTCCGCTTTCGATGTAGGCTCTACACTGCCAGGAGACGAACGTGTGATGAGCCGAAAACTCTACCAATTTTCCATTTCCCACTACTGCGAAAAAACCCGATGGAACCTGGATGCCAAAGGTCTTGACTACGAAATAGTCGAACTATTGCCCCTTTGGCATCGAATCATTCTATGGCGAATCGGCGGCGGTACCACGGTTCCCGTGTTGCAAGACGGCGACAAAGTGATCGCCGATTCCACCCGAATCGCTAACTACCTCGACGATACCTATCCCGAGCGCCCGCTGTTTCCGAAGGAGCCAGGGCAACGCCAGTTGGTATTTCAGCTTGAGGACCAGTTCGACAACACCGCCCGCCATATTCGACGCTTCATGTATGGTCACATGCTGCAAATCCCCGGGAGCGAACAGGTAATGATGCGGCATCTTTCCCCGACCATGCACAAAGTGGGCCTTACGATAGCTCCCGTCATTCGGTTCAGCATTCGCAAAAATTACCGGATAACCCCCGAGAATATTGCAAAATCATTGCAGAAAGTGCGGTCCACCGTTCAGGAAATCGACAGCATCCTAAACGGTGACCCCAATCGGTATCTGGTGGGCAATTCGTTGACGATGGCCGACATTGCTGCCGCATCTTTATTCGGACCGCTCTTGGGACCACCCAATTCGCCGTGGGAAGATATCGGTGCTGTGCCGGAAACCATCGCCAACGAACGATCCATGATCCTTAACCGTACTTTCGGCAAGTGGGTATATAATAGATACAGATTGGACCGCCGACGAACTTAACTTCAACAATCTCACCCAATATCGAAGTTGACGCCGGAGAGGAGCAGTGCGACCATGCTCCCTTCACAGTGTGGATTGGCCGGCTGCACGTTTGTTGTGTGTGCCCGATCCGATCGCCACCCGATTGTTTGACAAGGGAAGCATGTCCCACCCTGATGACCTACCGATAGATTCCCAACTTCTACGTTACTCCATCGACTTGGTGTGGGCCATAGATCCGGACTTTGACGATGGCACCGACGTCGACCTAGTCAATGAGCCCGACTATGACATTGGGTTCGATTTTTCTTATTCTCTCGGCAAAGTTAAATTAGCCGACACGTCGACGTTCGAACGATGGCTACAAAGCGCTCTTCGTGCGTTGGTCGCCCCAAAACTAACCGTAGACGGGGTATTGGGGACCCAAAGCCGGCTCGCGCTTCAGAAATTCCAACTACACGTAAAAAAGTGGTTGCCCAAACACGCAGCATTGGACCCAGACGGCATTCCCGGTTCCAAAACCATTGTGGCTTTGGAGTTGGCGACCGGAACAGAGGCCCCTAAAGTGAGCCAGCCGGTTGTTGTGTTTCATCCACCTACGTCCGAACGGATCGTTTTGACAACGTTTCAGGACAAAAACGAAACACGGTATGTCGCCCGCCTAGACGACAACGAAATCCGGTTTTCCATGTGGTCCAAAACTCGGAAAACCGCGAACGGAACCGAGTTTGACGACCCGTACAACGTGTCGAAATACGAAGGCGCCAAAGTCGATCTGCTCAACGACAACGATTTGTTGTCTTTGGGGTTTTCCCAAAGCGGCGCGCGAATATTCCGCGCCAACGCGCTCAAGGAGTCCGCCGGCAGATTCGGCGCGCTCAACACCTATGACAACCAAATCGTGTCCTGGGGTGTGGCTCAGTTTGCGGGACACGCGGGAACATTGGCCCGCCTGCTTGCGGAACTCAAAGAGCACCCCGACACAGCGCCAATTTTTGCTCGCATTTTTGTACAACATGGCCTGGACGTCGACTTTGGACCCTATCCCTATGATGATTTGGCCAAAGGAATCGAAACCCAACGTTCTTCCGGTTGGCACATCGTGGTCAATGACGGTAAGATAAGTCATCGTGGTGATCGGGGTTGGAAGTTTTTGCGCACCCAGCCCGAGCAATTGGCTGCGTTTTTTCTTGCCGGCAATTACCCGGAAATACAACGTGGCCAGGCCAAATTCTGGCGGGAGACCTTTTTGGATAAGGCGTTGCGCACAAAAATCACCGAGGCTGGCCACCGGTTCAGCGACTACATCACGTCGGAATACGGCATTGGGCTTGGAGCCCGGTTATTTAACTGGATGCCGGCCTGGCTTCCCATCTGGTTTCGTGATTTCGCTAAAGAGCTGAGCACCCGCCATGGTGGTCGCGATTTTCTCAATCCGGACACCTGGAATGACAACCCTGCATATGAAGAGGAGTTTTTTACACTCATGAAAGACCGCCGGCGAAAAGAGAAAGCCGGAGGTTGGGATACTTATGGGGAAGATTTATTAAGATACCGTGGCAGTTATATCGCGTTATCCAGCTAATTTCCGGACACAGCCATGACCGAAGAGTTCCTTGTATTCAATGGGATCCGTGCCGCTACCGGCAGCTATATTACACCGCCTTTGCCCGCGAGTGCTTTGTCCAAACTGGCGCAAGGGCAACCGATTACCCCAGCCGAGCGGGCGGAATGCCGCCGGCGCGCCGAACAAAAGGTCCTCAGCCATTTTGGCGTACGTGCCGGAATCGATACCCGGCTTTTGCAACAGACCGGTTGGGCAGCGGTATTTCCCCAGGTAACGCCGGGTTCACAGGCCGAATACCGCCAGCAAGCGATCCTGGAGGCGTTACAACCTCTCTTGAATTTGCGGCGTACCCAGGCCAGCGCACACCAGGAATCCTATTTCCGTATTATATCGGGTGTCGATGGTCTGCGGCCGGGTGAATCCAAAGTCGATTTTCTTGCGCGGTTCGGAACCGGGTCCGGCCCCGCCGATCCACGTAAGTTTCCATACTACATCCTACTTGTGGGTAATCCCACCGAAATCCCGTTTCGAGTGCAGCAACAACTCGACATCCAGTATGCCGTTGGGCGCCTTGATTTTGATACGATTGACGACTTTGCATACTATGCGCAAAGCGTTGTCGCCACCGAAGAGCCGGGGTTTGGTTTAGCCAAAACCGCCGCGTTTTGGGGTGTGGCCAATCCGTCCGACCGCGCCACCGCAGCAAGTTCCGAATACTTGATATCCCCTTTGGCGACCGAATTCCGTAATCACAAAGGGTGGACTGTGGAGTTGTTGCTGAAAGAACAGGCGACTTATGCGGCGCTGACCAACTTACTCCACCGAGACAATACCCCGGCGTTGCTGTTTACGGCGAGTCATGGGGTCGGCTTTGATGCCGGCGACAGCCGCCAGGCGGCACACCAGGGAGCGCTGTTATGCCAAGACTGGCCCGGCCCCGGAAGCGGCGAGCTAATCAAAGATTGGTATTTTTCCGGCGCCGACATCGCGCAACATGCCAACCTGCTCGGCTGTATCACTTTTCATTTTGCATGTTATGGGGGCGGAACCCCCCACATAGACGAGTTCTGGCGTATGGCCCATGACCAACCGCAAGTCATTACGCCAACTCCGTTTGTCGCCGCTTTGCCCAAAAAACTGTTGGCCCACCGCCGTGGGGGAGCGCTCGCGGTCATCGCCCATACCGATCGGGCGTGGGGATATTCGTTTTTGTCACCCGGCATACGACCTGACGCAAAAAATCCACAAACGGTGGCTTTTGACAGCGTGTTGGCTCAACTCGCAGCCGGTTATCCGGTGGGGGCCGCCGTGGATTTTCTCAACGAACGTTATGCCGAAATCGCATGCGACCTCGCCAGCCGACTGGACGATATCGACAACGGAAAAAAAATCGACCCCACCGATCTGGCCAACCTATGGACGGCCAACAACGACGCCCGGGGATACGGCGTGTTGGGCGACCCGGCGGTGCGTTTGCACCTGTCCGACAACCCGACCCCGGTGCGCCGAAATCTCATTTCGATTTCCGGTGGGACCCAATCCACTGTTCCCCAACCCGACCCAGACTTTCACCAGGAGAATCCACCGATGAATTCATCTTCCGACACCCCCAAAAAAGATCTGGACTATGGGCTCTTTGGCGGTAAAGACAAAGACGAACCCTCGGCATTCCGCCAATTTATCGCCAGAGCGACCGAGGTTTTATCCGATGCGGTAGGCAATGCTGCCACCCTCACCGTTCGGACCTATACTACGGAGTCGCTGAAGCTCACCGCTGATGGGATTCCGGAAAATCCTCAACTGCGGGCCATGACCAAAATCGCCCTCGATGGGGACACCGATGTATATGTTCCAACGCAAGACGGCCTAGTCGATGAGAAATTATGGAACCTGCATCTCGAAACCGTTCGGGTGGCCCAGGCCCACCGCACGGAGTTGTTCCGTTCGGCCATGGCTCTCATTCGGGGTGAGTGATGGCACAGCCGGATCCATTTGGGCTCCCTCCGCCACCGTTGTTTCGGCAGAGCCGCGCCCCGCGGACGTCGCCCGACGTACATTACTCTGTGGCAGAGGAGTGTTGTGATCTGTGGGTGGCCGACTTGGACCAAACATCGGCGTTGGCAGTATCTCAAGTCCGTGATGCGGAACGTTATGTACTGAGGCTTACCCACCTCGCTGCGTCACCGATTCCTCATATTGGCGCCGAATCATCTGCTGCGCCGGCAACGGCGTTTTCTGTTGCGCCGGAAGAAGAAATACGCATCGCCGCTGCCCGGGGATTTCTTATGCAGCTCGCTCGGCGACTGGCACAATTCGCCAGAATCGAAACCCGGACCCACGGTCACCTCGTTGCGGTAACGGAGGTGGATCTCGGTGGGGACACCCGAAACTACCTGACTCCGCAGGCCGACTCCCATTATATAATGATGCACAGCCGCAACGTTCAAACCGTGATGAACAACCGCGCGGCGCTGTACCGGATTTTGAGCCGCACTACGTCGATGCTGCTGCGGATTGTCACGACGTCTACAACCGGCGTGGGGTTGGTCAGCGCCTGGCGAGCCGTCATCACGTGGCTTATCACCATTGACCAAAACTTGGCGGTGTCGGAACACACTACAACGAGCCCATAAGGAGAGAACATGTCTTACGAAGAAAAACGGGTGCGGGTCAAAGAGATCGGGCGGTTGAAAGCGGACAGCCCACTTTTGGTGGTCATCCCATCGGCGATTGCCGGTAAAGAAATGAAACTCCATGTTCTCGCGGCCGCTGCACTATCGACCATGAATCATGCCGCCCATGCCGACTTGGGTTTCGCACTGGCGGCCGCATCCGGTTTTCGCCCACATCGCTGGAAATCGCGCGCCGACTACGAACAAACCATGGTCAAAAAATATGGTTCCGTAGCGGAAGGAAAAAAATGGATGGCCTATGAATCTCCCCACGAAACGGGCCTTGCAATCGATTTTGGTGTAGGCGGTCTGGAACCCAAACGGGCCACGGTCATAGCTCAACGAAAAACCCCATTGCACCAATGGTTGGTCACAAACGCCTGGAGATTCGGCTGGCACCCCTACAAAAATGAACCATGGCACTGGGAATACCCCATTCCCCAAATCGCCTGGCAAAGCGGCAATCCCAATGATTTGTCAAAGCCTGAACCCGTTGGCCCCCTGTCGTTTGACCCGGATTTGGATGATTATATCGAAGACGTGTTTGAATGATTTTATAGTGGACCCCGCTTCTTGGACAATATAACCTCTTGTTTTGTATGAACAAACCGGTACCGAAGCCGTTCGGTAGGCGTTTTGTATGCAAAAAACCGGTACCGAACGAATCGAGCCAGCAAAATCAACGGTTTTTCTGAGCTGAACCGCAAACTCTCCGAGGGTCAGCTTCAAGTCAAAAGTGACCCTAGGTGAGATAATTTAGGGCTGAATTGGCCGGGATCCGACTGAGGCAATATCGAGTATATGCCGCACCGACGGGCATGGCCAAGGCAGCCTAAATTAGCCGAACAGGTTCACTTATCTATTTCCGCTGACCCTCTCTGACCCCACTTGCTCTTCTCATTGTTGTCATTGAGGCGTACAGTCGTCTTCAGCATAGCTTCCTCGGTAGTTGGTGTGGGGATGGTCGGCCAAAGCCTTTTGGCCGCGGTTTTCGGTTCTTTTACAAAACTCGCGATACCGTGCAGGTGGGAGTCTATTATGAAACGTTGGTGCGGAATATCGTCAATTTATCTCGTTTTCCTTTCAATACTTGCTTGGGGAACTCCGCTCGTTGCCGCCGAACTTCCCAACATGGCTCATGTTTGGCGGCTGGAGCATAAAAACTGGGGTGGAACTTGTGCTGGCAAGTGGACCCGGTTTTACACTATGGATGTGACAGAATGTAATCTCGCAAAGGCGGGCGGATATTCGGGATCGTGTAATGCCTCCGAACCGTTCAGCGCCGACCACTACCTGTCGACCGTGTATTTTACTAACTCGGTGGAAATTTTCCGTTTGAGCCTCGCAGGGAGTTGTGGCGGATGTAAGGACACATTTATCTTGACGCCCAACGTCGCTTGGAAGAACGAGCTGCTGGCTACCGGGTGGAAACACGAAAAAACCTTTTATGGTTGGGATCCGAAAATCTATAAATCGGCAACAGCGACCTGGGGTCTCGTGCCCGTCTACCACGGTTATAATGCCGCCATGTGCGACAACTTCTATTCGGAACATCCAGGCCAAATGAGTACGGTGTATGCCCAAGGTTATACCACGAACACCAAGTGGGAACTCACCGACGGAAATTACTCAGTAGCTTACGTGGCTGCCGACGGCCGCCTCGACCTCACGATAACTTGTTCCGGCGTGACTTCCTGCTCATGGTCGCTTGTCGTCCCCGGAAACATTGAAACCACCGGCACCGGTACCAAATCCTTCAAAAATCTACCCTCCCATATTTACACTCTCACTTGCACCCCGGTTGCCGGAATGACGGTCTCGCCATCGTCGCCCACTCCGTATGACCTGGAGTTTTTCAAAGCGCATACCCTCACCTGCGCGTATACCTGCAACAACCAATGTACCCAGGGACAAGCGCCCACCTGCGCGGGGGGAGATTCCACGAAAAGTTGTATCAAGAACGCTCAAGGGTGCTGGGTCTGGTCGGCTCCCCTAAGCTGCGCCGATCCCAACCCCTGCACCGACGATTTCTGCAGCAACGGCCAATGTTCCTCGGCCATGAACTTCAACACATGCGACGACAACAACCCCTGCACTATCGGCGACGTGTGCCAAAACGGCGCCTGCAAATCGGGGTCCCCAAAAAACTGCGACGACAACAAACCGTGCACCAACGACTCATGTTCGGGGGGAAATTGCCAAAATGTACCGAATTCCAATGCTTGCAACGACGGCGACCCCTGCACCCAATTCGACCAGTGCGCGGGCGGATTCTGCTCCGGTACTCCGAAGATTTGCAACGACAACAACGCCTGCACCGACGATTTTTGCAGCAATGGCAACTGCCAAAGCACACACAACTTCGCGGCCTGCAACGACAACAATGCATGTACCACAAATGACGCCTGCAGTGCCGGGACGTGCAAAGGCGGGCCGCCGCTTGTTTGCTCCGACGCCAATCCGTGTACCCAAGACGGGTGCGTCCCATCGTCCGGATGTTCGTTTACGTCCGCGGCCGGTGCCTGCGATGACGGCAACGTTTGCACCCAAAACGATATGTGCTCCGGCGGCAAGTGTATAGGCGGACCAACGATGGTCTGCGACGACAAAAACGTTTGCACTGTCGATTCATGCCAACCGCAGGCGGGATGCGTGTACGCTTCTACGTCGGCGGCCTGCGACGACGCCAACGACTGCACGGCCAACGACATGTGCGCCGGCGGAAAATGCGCTGGAACCACGAAGAATTGCGACGACGGCATCGCCTGCACGGCCGACGAATGCCAATCGGGCAAAGGCTGCGTGTATACGCCGCAACCCGCCGCGTGCAACGACGACAACCCGTGCACTACCGACACGTGCGGGCCGACGGGTTGCACGTTTGACGTCAATGCGGCCGCGTGTTCAGACAACAACCCTTGCACCGTGGGGGATCAATGCGCGGAAGGCGTTTGCATTTCGGGGGGGCTCAATACGTGCGACGACGCCATCCCGTGTACGGAAGACGCCTGCAATCCGCAACAAGGGTGCACCCACCAACCCAATCACACCAAGTGCGCCGACAACGTGGCCTGCACCACGGACAGTTGTTCGGCCGCATCCGGCTGCGAACACGCGCCCCAGCCGGCCGAATGCAGCGACAACAATCCTTGCACTACTGAGTTTTGCGACGCCGGCGCCGGTTGTGTGTATCTCGAAGAAGGTGCGGTCGTGTGCGACGACAAAAACCCTTGTACAACAGACATTTGCAGCGCCACCGACGGGTGCAAATACACGGCTATCGATGGCGTGCCTTGCGACGACAAAGACCCCTGCACGGCGAAAGAGCAATGCGCCCTTGGAATTTGCGTTCCCGTTGCATTCAAATGCAGTGATGGAAACCCCTGCACCGCCGATTTGTGCGACTCCAAGGGCGGTGCGTGTTCCAACGTGGCGATCAACGGAGCGTGTGACGACCAAGACGTCTGCACATCCGGCGACGAATGCGTAGCCGGCAAATGCGTAGGCAAACCACAACTGAAATGCACCGATGCCAACCCCTGTACCGACGAGTTCTGCGACCCGATCGAGGGGTGCCAGTTTGTTCCAAACGCCCTGGTTTGTTCGGACGGCGACCCCTGCACCGAAGGAGATCAATGCAAAGAAGGCGTTTGTGTGCCCGGACTGCCGAAAGGGTGTAATGACAACAACCCATGCACCTCGGATGGGTGCGGCCCCAAGGGACAATGCGAATACACGCCGATCCTCGGACCGTGCAACGATTCGGACCCGTGCACAGCGGACGACCAATGCCAGGCCGGAATTTGCGCCGGGATTCCGAAGGCGGACTGCTGTGCAACTGATAGCGACTGCCCGAATCCGCAACCGGAATGCCTGGATGTGGCGTGTGTGGCCGGGACCTGCAAAACCAAAACGTTTTGCCCAACCGACGCCTGCGGCCCCAACCCGTGCGACGAATCGGTCAGTTGCGGCAGTTGTTTTGCGTTTGAAACCTGTGTTTCCGGGAAGTGTTACGAAACCTGCTCGCCGAGCGACAAAAACGTGACCCGGTGCGCCAACGATGGGAAGATCCTGGAAAAATGCACCAAAGACGAACCAAGCGGAGCCCTGTACTGGAGTCCGACCGATTGTGTGGCGCAGGGCGAAGCGGGGTGTGCGTTCAGCAAAGACAAAAATTTGTTCGTATGCTGCACGCCGGATTGCAGCGGCAAGGAATGCGGTGCACCGAGCGCGTGTGGAATCTCGTGTGGACTGTGCGCTGCCGGGGAGATCTGTTGCGAGGCAGGCGAGGACTGCCAACAAGCGGCGCCGAGCAATGTGTTTCAATGCTTGGACTGCTGTTGGAATCAGGAGTGCGGGCCGTCGTTGGAGCCGGGATGTAACAAACAGTGCGGCACCTGTTTCGCTGGGGAAACTTGTAAATCAGGGCATTGCATCGCCAATTGTGAAGATGCGGGAATTACGGAAGGCGGGATCTGCGTGGGGCACGTCGCTTGGTGGTGCGACCTGGACCAAGCGACCGATCCGGTGCAGACCGAGGACTGTGCCGAATACAGTCTCACCTGCTGTTACGTCGACGAATTAAAACATGTAGGGTGCTGTGATTGCATCGGCGAATGCGAATCCAAGGGATGGTCGTGCGGAGTCGACTCCTGCGGAAATCCGTGTGGAGAATGGAACGGCGAGTGCGAGCAGGGGGCTGTATGTGTGTTGGGAACCAAACAATGCAAGTGTACGGTGCCGGAGTTGTGCGGTAAGGAAGTAGATGCCGGCGGAATAGGGGATGACGGGGGGGAAAAACAAGAAACCGCCCCAGATATTGCCGGCGCCGCAGACACAGCGGGTAGCCCAAAAGCCACGAGCAATGAAAAAACCAAAGCTGTGGGCACAAACGACGGTTGTTCGTGCAGCCAAAGGCCCGTGGAGCGAACCGGCTGGGAAGTGGGAATTTGGTTGGCCGGCTTGTTTCTGATGTACGAGTGGCGCCGTGGCCGGCGGGCGCGCACCTTATCCGTGCAAAGGCGGATCGGAAATAGTGGTTAAGGAATGACGTTGAACTTGTTCACCAGCCCAGAAAGTACGCGGCAAGGAAAATCGTGAGATTATGCGAATCATCAATCAATACAACCTCATGTTTGATGCCATCGTTGCGCTGGTCGGGATCGTGTCGGTGAGTTGCAGTGCCGGTAGCGACAACTTTCCAGAAACTGAGGCGGACTCTTCGGAAAGTGGGTGCTCCACTCCCTGTTCTGATGGCTCTGGTCAGGATGGGGCAGATGACGAGGATCTGTGGACATGGAGTACAGTAACGCTGCCGCGGGTAGTAGTCGACGACTATCGTGCGGACGACCCGCCCTGGGGAGGATGGTACTACTCGCGGATCGGCACGGATCGTGGCCGTATGGGTTCGACGGCGAACATTTTCCCGATCGGAGGTGGAGGGGCTCATGTGCAAGTCGGGCCAAACGGCGGCTGGATGGGCGTTTGGACTAGCCTCATGCACAATGCCAACGATGCGGATACTTTGGACCCCCAGAATCTTTTGGGGCCACTCATCAAGCCGCAGTACCAAGTACACCTTATCGGGGTCGAAGTTGACGCGTCCGGCACGGGGCAGTTCAAAATTGAACTCAAGGGTGCGCAAGATGAGATCATCATTGCAAAAACGTTCACGTTGGACGGCAGCGCCACGCTCTTTATGGCCGTCGATACCCAACAACCCTTGAAATTATTGAATTGGTTATTGGACGGGCCTGGTGATGTGATTGTCAACGCGCTTCGGCTGGTTGTGGAGTCGGATCATTCGTTTACGACGGCCGAGGCGGCTTTTTTGTGGAGCTACGGGCACATGAGTCAAGCCTACGATCCGGTGTCGCACCTCGTTCGCGACCGGGCAAACTGGCCGACGGGGGATTTCGACGCGGTACAGGCAACGGGTATGTTTGCGTTGGCGACGGCGACCGCTGCCGATCTCGGTTATGTGGACACCGGCATAGCGGCCGACGTCGTGTCGGATATCGCCGCAAAACTTGCCGGCTTGGATGTGTGCGAAGGGCTATTACCGCACTTTCTCACGGATGAAAAGATCACAAATTCCACCGAATGGTCCAGTGTTGACACGATCCTAGCTCTGTTGGCAACGATGCTCGCATGCCAATCCACTGGCTGTGACACGGCGCCGATCGAAGTACTGCTGAGCAACATCGCCTGGGACACACTGACCGACTCCAGCACTGTGCCCATGTCTCATGGGTTCGCATACGGGTGTGACATGTTGGCGTCGCGGTGGGACACCTGGGGGTCGGAGTCGTTGTTGGTGGTGGCTGCGCATGCCGGCGCACAGGGGTTGCCGCTCCCCCTCACTTTCGTGGATTCGGAACAGCCCAAAACGTGGGACGGAAGCGGGTTCAACGATGAACTGGCAAATCTGTTCTTTCCCATGACCGGAATCGATGTCTGGGGTGTAGACTGGGCTGACTTTCGGGTCGCAGCACGACAAAAACAACTCTCACATTTCTCCGAGGTCACCTATGATGCGGATTATGAGAATATAGGTTTGTTCGGATTAAGCGCCTGTGAGATTCCGGAACCGTGGGCTGCATCGAATGAAAACGAGGTCTATCAGGTACTCGGGGTCGGCGGCTTCAACAATGGCGGCCCAGTCGACGGGACCACGGTACTGGGTTATCCGTTCGTTTGTCCGCATTATGGTGCCATGATCGCTGCGGATGAGCCGGCGGCTTATGACCAGATGATGAAGTTTCTGATTGAAACGGCGGGGGTATTTACGCCTCTCAATAACGTCGAGAGTATTGGTGTCGACACAACGAACACCTTGGTATGGAACGAACTTAAGGGAAGTTGGAACCTGAGCCTCCAAACACTCGGCGCGGCGCGAGCCGTTTATGCCGGCAAAAAAGGAGACTACCTTCCCTATAAAATCGGAGAACCATTTTGGTCTGCCGCGTTCCAGATCGTGATGCCATGATGTGAATCGAAGAAAAAGCTGGTAAAGACTATCGGTCATGTAAGCGGAAATCTATTTTCAAATTGAATCGCGAACAGATAAACTCACAACGTCAGAGTAGAACATCACCCAAACAGAAAGGACATTCCCATGAATAAAGTAACACCATTCCTCATGTTCAACGACCAGCTCGAAGCGGCGATCGCATTTTACACCACGACGTTTCCGAACTCCGAAGTGCGCAACGTCGCCCGCACTGGCACGGACGGTCCCATCAACGCGGCCGAATTCACCGTTGGTGGTCAACACTTTATGGGTTACAATGCCGGAAGTCCGTACTTCAGCTTCTCTGAGGGGGTCTCGTTTTACGTGGACTGCGCGGATCAGGATGAAGTGGATGAATACTGGGAAAAGTTCGTCAACGCCGGAGCGACTCCCACGCAATGCGGCTGGATCAAAGACCCCTTCGGTTTGTCCTGGCAAATTGTCCCGAGACGGTTCGCAGAGCTGATCCGGGATACGGACCCCAGGAAGGTCAAGGCTGTGATGGAAGCCATGATGACGATGGTGAAGCTCGACGTGGCGGAGCTGGAGCGAGCCTACAAAGAAGCGTAGTCGTGGTCCTCCAGTTCGGTGCTCTAGCTTTCCATGTCTGCTGCTCAACAAAACACTTTAGCAAACGTCACCGAAGTTACTAACACACATTTGTCGCCGCGGCTGAGTTTGGGCGTTGGCCCGTTCGCCAGGCAGAGAGTTTGTGAAAAAATAGCTGCGCAGGCTCTGGGTGGTGGCTTTTGGCCGCCTTGGCTTCGAAAAACCCTGCGCAATATTCCCGATATGACTCGACTTTTTCCTAGCCGATTCGCCGCCAAATCCACGCCCAAAACCTGCGCCCATATTTTTTCACAAACTCAGACAACGCCGGCTTCAAGGCAAACTCAAGGTTTGGCGGTAAATCTGGGTCGGACCCAATTGGCCGTCCAGCCAAGATAATTCGGGCTCTTCGATAGGCGAGCTGTAGTTGTAAACGGTGAATTCTCCGCCACCATTATCCAGGACGCTTACAAAACAAGTATCGCCTTTGGAGGCAAGATCCAACACCCATTCTACCGACAACGAATCGGCATCCACCTTCCACAACGAACATCGTTTTGGGGTGGTCCAATAGGCCAGTTGATTGTCCAGGTTGTCCCCCGTTCCCAAATCGTATTCACCCGTTTCGGTCAATGTGCGTCTTCCGAATAAATAGACGTCTGATTTATGCCGAAACAGCAGCGGAGAATCATATTTTTTGGGGTCGGCGGCACAAGTCCACACCGGCGGTTTGGTATTGTCCCCACGGCAGATTTTCGATCCCCATCCATAATCGTCCCCCAACTCATTTCTTACCACCATCACCCATCCTCCCCCATCCAATGCGGCGATGTCGGCTTCGGAACCACCCCCGATTTGAATGATTGGACTGGTTCCAAACATTGCGGAAAACTCAAGACCGTTGTCGGTTTGTAGCCAATGGATTTCAATACGTGGGTCCGCGTTATCATATATTTTTTCGCCGCCCACATAACCGACCAAACTCGATACTCCTGCTGCTGCCCGCCCCCGCCACGGAATGAAGGTAGGCAGATATACCCACCTGGGATCCGACCAGCGACCGTTGATGAGCCGCTGGCTCGCCATCATTCCTTTGGGCTCAAAGTCGGCGATATTCGACCCCAGTACCGCAAAGTACAACCACAACGTATCGCCCACTATCAAAAACCGCGGCTCTCGCAAATCGGTATTTTCGAAAAACATCGCCTCCGATTCCCAGGAAATCTCGTCGGTGCTGCTCATGATCAGGAGTGTTGTTTCCGCACTCGCGAAGTGGTTTGGCGCGGTGCGAAACGCCAAATAAACCCGCCCCTGATAACGAATCACATCCAGATTGTTGTTGGCCGGCTGGATAGGGGCGTCTTTGGGAAGGCCGGCCGACGGGACAACCGCAACCGCTTCGGACAAGGTCGGCACTCTTATCGTTTCGGACGGATCCGCAGCGGATAGGTCAAACGCCAGGAGATCGCCCGTATCGGCGATATCGCCTGGGGACGTTTGGTCCACATAGGGTTGTGTGTCGTGGTGTACGTCATCGGTGTTGCCGCCGTTTTGACACCCGGCGAAATTCAATACCATTCCAAACATGATCCACGACACCGCTCCAAGCAGGTGTGGGAGTCGATTTATCATACAAATTACCTTGAGGCTGTGAAAAAATAGCGGCGCGCCCCGGTGCCGATGACCGTTGGCCGCGTTGATTCGGAGAAATCTTTCGCTGTTTTTGTAACCTTCTTATCTTAGAGGGTGTTTGGGAAAAAAATAAGCTACGCGAGCCATTGGCCTACTACGTCGGTCCTGCCTCCGTCGGCCCATCCTCAGCGTACCTTCGGGTACGCCT
>JABWCM010000398.1 GCA_013360285.1 Myxococcales bacterium | reverse complement strand
TACCCGAAGGTACGCTGAGGATGGGCCGACCGAGGCAGGACCGACGCAGTAGGCCAATGGCTCGCGTAGCTTATTTTTTTCCCAAACACCCTCTTAGGCGCGTGGGTGGCGAATAGGGTAGGGGACCGTACGGTTCTTCGCTCTCCACGCGTAATGGAAGTTTGCCATCGTGTCCAGGTGCTCGTAGGGGGCACTGTAGCGTCCGGCCGTCATGCCCCAGCTTGGTGTAAAAAACGGCTTTCCAATGACAGGAGATTGCATGAACTTGACCAAATGGTACGCAACGACTTGGCGCCGGTGTACGTTGCGACCCTCGGATCGGGGTTCCGATTCATCACTTGTTCTCGCCGACATTGTTAACTTAGTGTCGGCAAATGTCCCCGTCGGGCTTTTCTTAGTACTGGCTGTCGCGATGGTGTTTGCGGGGGGGTGTTCGGACGACTCAGGCGGCGCCGAAAATGACCAGGTGGACACTGTGTCGGTGGATTTGGGAACTACGTCTGATACTTCGGGCGGGTCCAGCGACACGACGGAACCCGATGATGACACCGGCACTGGCAATGATGGCGGTGCGGACTCAGGCGGTGGTCAAGACGATGCTGGCCTGGATGGCGGTAATGTTTCCGAAGATGCTGATTCGTCGGACGTAGTGGGTACAGACGTGTCCGTCGAGGACGTTCCGGTAGACGTTGTTGATCCGGAGGACCTAAACGAAGTGACGGATACCGATAGCGGGTCCGAGGATACGTCTGGAGTCGCGGATGCCGGCGGAACGATCGACACTGAGGAGCCCGGAACCGGGTTTGTCTCCGCAGAACTGAACTTGATGATCATTGGACCCCAGCCATACGATTGGGCACAAAGCCTGGGAGCACAAATCCCTATCAGTGGCATCTTATTTGGACACGCCGACGTGATTGAGTGGGAGAATGTGACCACGGGTGATTCCGGCAAAATTCCAGTTGGGCAATACTGGCAGACTCCAGGTCCGGTACAACTGAAGCCCGGCGACAACGAAATCCAAGTAACAGCTTACAGTGATACCCAACAGTCTTCGGACACGATTGTTGTCACATTTAACCCAGCGTTCCTATTTGACGCGGCGCCAAAAGCGACGCCCCCCATTGTGTTTACAAACACTTCGACAAAGGTTGTAGTGACTGCTCAGATAAGTCTTTACTCCAACTATGATCCAAACTCGGTTACACTGTGGGAATCCGATGAATATGGCACATTGTTGACCAACAAGGGCAAGATGGCGGACAATGGTGCCACCGGTGCGACCTGCGACGAAGTGCAAAAAGACGGTGTATTTTCAACTTGTTTGAATGTGAATCCTCCCAATCCGGCAGTGCAACATTACCGGGTGTCATTAGAAGTTAACAATGTCGGAATTAAATATAACGCTTTGTCGCCGGTGTTCACTATTGAAGCGGTGGACCATTTCACGGCCGCAGAATGTGAAGATACGGTCGGTATTTTGAAGGACGCGAAGACTTCTTTTTACGAGAAACTGCAAACCACGGACCCGTTGATCGCGCGGGATGAGGTGGTTAACACGTTGGCTCAAAATACGGCGGTGACGGAATACGGAACCGCGTCGGACGGCTGGGGAATTTGGGTTCGTTTCAACAATGGAATCCTGGGCGCGCTTAACCTGAATCCACCTGGTTTTCGTGGCGGCGGGGATGGGGCGAGCGGCCTTGGACAGTCAATAGGCACTGCTGCACCGGAGCTCAATGTGGGTTCCAAGGACGCCGTTATCTTGGCGCCATTTGCGAAGGAATTTGAAGAATTGGACGAAGCCGATCCGATAGCGACTACTCTGAAAGATGCTGGATGCCCCTATTTTAATGTTGGCCACTACAAGAATGAGCAGGCGTCGATGTACCGGTTTAGAGGTATGACCCGTGCGGGTGTGATCGCGATGACAAGTCACGGGGATGCGCTGTTTAAGGAACTGAGTGATACTGCGCGTGCTGAATTTGGCTGGGAGCATGGTGGTAGTCAAGAGATCATCTGGACTGGCGAGCCCGTCAATTGCGGAAAATTATTGCAGGCTACTACTACTTGTTCCGGCGCCGGGACGGAATGCGGAAACGGTGCCGGTGAATGTGTTATCGGATCTCAAAATCAATGCGTAGACTTTAAACAAGCGGATCTACGTCGAGGGAGAATCGTGATTGGTCCCGATACGTATGGGATTTTGCCGTCTTATGTTAAGTTTCATTCCACGACGAAAAAGTTTCCCAAATCCATGGTTTACCTAGGAAGTTGCCGTTCAATGTACAATGGAACATTTGCGTCGACATTCTTTGCCAATGGTGCAAGAACGGTGGTCGGATACAGTGATTATGTTACTTCCGAATTTGCGTATGGTCGAGGCGTGCACCAATTTCAGACCATGATTGCCGGTGGGACAGCAGGAGATGCACTCGGAGACAACTCAGAGTGGATGGACCCTGCGGTGGAGGGCAGTTACTTAAGAATGTTTGGTGCACCCAACTTGTCCATCTTTGATTCAAACGTGGTGAACCCCTCGTTCGAGACTGGCGATGCCACCGGGTGGCAGAGCGCCGGCGATGGCCGAATTGTGACAACGTTAGGGTCGACGATTCCTGTGGACGGTAAGTTTATGGGATTGATTTCAACGGGTCTGGGGTTCACCCAGCAAACTGGTGAATTGAAACAGAAATTCTGCATTGATGGGGCGAAAACAAAAGCCAGTTTCTACTGGAAGTATTACTCTGAGGAGTTTCTGGAGTGGTGTGGTTCGATCTACCAGGATGCTTTTGTCGCCACCATACAGGGGACAAACGCTAAGATAACAGTGGTGGATCTGAAAGTCGACTCGCTATGTCCTCCCAATCAATGTGGTGGATGCGGAGGCAAATATGTGGGACTTGTTCCGGCCGATGTGAGTTTTGACCAAGGTGGCGTATACAATACGCAGTGGCAGAAAGCGGAGGTGGCGATCGGTCCACTTGCTGGTTCGGGGCCGGTTACGTTCTCGTATTTTACCACTGATGCCGGTGACTCCATTTATGACACTGTAG
>JABWCM010000155.1 GCA_013360285.1 Myxococcales bacterium | reverse complement strand
TGTTCCACAACCACATTCGACCTGACATTGGGCTTGTGCTTCGCCAACGCAGATGCCATCCCATGCTGTATCACAGCAGAATGGATCCAGAGCACAAACACACGCTTCGCAGTTCGCGTCGCCACAACCCGGGTCACCATCGCCGGTTTCGCAGCAAACCGGGTTGCCCGTCCCTTCGCAGAGGCTCAATTCGCCTTCGCAGGTCAAATCAAACGCGGTCTCGCAGCAGAACGGGTCTACAGCGCAAATCGTATCGCAGCAAGCTTGGCTGACGCCAAAGTCAAGGCAAGGATTGGGCGCATCACACAGGCTCAGCTCGCCTTGGCAGATGCTGTCAAACGAGGTTTCGCAGCAGAACGGGTCCACCGCGCAGATCGTGTCACAGCATGCCGGATCGACACCGAAGTCAATGCACGGAGTGGCAATACAACCACAAGCCGCGCCGCAGTCCGGGCCATTGGCGGCATCGACACACAGTTGGTCAAACGCCGTGTCGCAGCAGAATGGATCCAATGCGCACACGCAGTCTTCGCAAGCAATGTTGCCTGGGCCACAACCCGGCACGTCGCCTACCGTTGTGCAACAATCCGAAATCGCTGGGCAATTGCAATCCGCGGCGCAGTCGTTCTGCGCTTCGTTGACGCAAATGCCGTCCCAAGACGTTTCGCAGCAGAACGGATCCAACGCGCAAACACAAGCTTCGCAGGTCGGGTCGGTGCAACCGGTCAGACCGGAGGTCGTCGTGCAGCAGTCCGACTGAACTTCGATACACCCACAGGCGATACCGCAATCCGGGCCGTTGGCGGCATCAACACACAGTTGGTCAAACGCCGTGTCGCAGCAGAACGGATCCAATGCACACACGCAGTCTTCGCACGCTAAGTTACCAGGACCACATCCGCCGACTTCGCCCACGGTCGTGCAGCAATCGGAAACCACCGGAGGAGCAGCGCAGCCACACTCCGTTTGGCACTCGTTCTGGGCTTCACTAACGCAGATGCCATCCCATGCTGTGTCACAGCAGAATGGATCCAACCCACAGACACAAGCTTCGCAATTGGCGTCGCCACAACCCGGGTCACCGTCGCCGGTTTCGCAACAAATCGGATTGCCCGTGCCTTCGCAGAGGCTTAATTCGCCTTCGCAGGTCAAATCAAACGCGGTTTCGCAGCAGAACGGATCTACAGCGCAAATCGTGTCGCAGCAAGCTTGGCTGACGCCAAAGTCAAGGCAAGGATTGGGCGCGTCACACAGGCTCAACTCACCTTCGCAAATGCTGTCAAACGCGGTTTCGCAGCAGAACGGGTCCACCGCACAAATCGTGTCGCAGCAGGCCGGATCGACACCGAAGTCAATGCACGGATTCGTGCAAGGTCCACAGTCATCCGGGCAATTTGCGCAGTCTTCGCCAGTGCCGCACGTTCCGTTGCCGCAAATCTCACCGACGCAATTGCAATCGGCTCCACACAGCGCGGGATCATTTGCTTCACCTACGCAGATTCCGTCCCACGCGGTGTCGCAGCAGAATGGATCCACAGCACAAACACAGGCTTCGCAAGCCGGATCACCACAGCCAGGGGCGTCGCTACCGGTTTCGCAACAAGTCGAATTACCGCAGAGAGCCAATTCGTCCTGGCAAATGCTGTCGAACGCGGTCTCGCAGCAGAACGGATCCACCGCGCAAATCGTGTCACAGCAGGCTTGGCTTACGCCGAAATCCAAACATGGATTCGAAGCAACACATCCACACGCAGCGCCACAATCGGGGCCGTTGGCGGCATCCACACACAGTTGGTCAAACGCCGTGTCGCAACAGAACGGATCCAACGCACAAACACAGTCTTCGCAAGCTGTGTTGCCTGGACCGCATCCCGGTACATCACCCGGAGTGGTGCAGCAATCAGAGGTTACCGGACAACTGCAATCTGCAGCGCAGTCCACCTGAGCTTCGCCCACACAAATTCCGTCCCAAGCTGTATCGCAGCAGAACGGATCCAGCGCGCACACACAAGCTTCACAGGCGTCGTTGTCGCATCCGGGAGCATCGTGCGCTTCGCAGCATCCCGCCGGAATTGGACAAGCGCAATCGCCTTGGCAATTGGAAGCCGCAGCGCCGGCACAAAGGTCATCCCACTGTACGTCACAGCAGAACGGATCAGCCGCACAAACACACGCTTCACAAGCAGCGTTGGTGCACCCCGCGCCTTCACCCGCTACACAGCAGTCACCAGGAGGTGCTGGGCAATCGCCGCAGCCCAATGATTCCACTTCGGTAGCGCACGTGGAATCCCACGCCACTTCGCAGCAGAACGCATCGGCAGCACACACACATGCGGTAATCGCCGCGTCTTCGCAGCCAATGCTGTCATTGGGTTCGCAGCACGCTCCCGTACAAGGACCACAGTCACCTGGGCAGGATACGCACGTTTCCGAACCGTCGGCCGCACAAGTCCCGTTTCCGCAGGTTTCCAACTCGCAAGAATCAGGGCATTTATTTTGATTTGCGTCGATTTCGGCGCTCAATGGTTGAGAAAGGGAGTATTGAATGGTGATTTGGACGTCCACAACGTTCGTCTGACCATCACAGTTCGTGTCGCCATTGCTGACGTCACCCACAAGACATTCTGGCTGAGGGGCAACCATTCCATCCAAAGCCCACAAGGAAACCAGAATCGCACATTGAACGTCGACGACGTTCGCTGAACCATTGCCGTTCAAGTCGCCCGGCACCGCCAGGCAGACCGCTTTGGCATTGCTGGTACCCGCCAATACCAGCAACGCGACCAAAGCACTCGCAACTAGGTTGCCAGCGCCAAAAAACGTCCTTTTCGGAGTGTTTATGACCGGGGGCGAGCTTTTACAGTCCCAATCATCCACTTTAGCTTGATTCTCGTTTTGCATGTTGCCAAACCTCTCTCCAAGTAAGCGCCAGATGTAAACACAGCCACTGCCAAGACTGTCGCCGATATACCCGCTTCGGCACCGTTACATCTGACTCACCGTCGTAAAAACACATAACAACCAAGTATTTGTGGGGCCAATGAATCACGGGTCGAATCATCACCGACACTGCAAAATCGCAGGTCGGTATCACATAATGCCCCAACATCACTTGTCCGGGGGACCGTAACATCGGCGCATTTCATTTTTCAAGGATGAATTGGCGGTTTATGTTTGTTCGCGCACGAATGTTGCGTTTTTTGTTCATTCGAACTGCGACGAAGGACACGCAGAGATGGGTAATTTAATGAGATGGTTCGAGTCCTAACCAATTGTTATTAAGTCGAATTTCCTAAACTTTCCGCACACGACGCCCACCGCGAACCCACGTCATCACGCACGCTAAAATTACCAACCCACCCACTCCACCAATCGGCATCATTGGTGAATGCGTTACGCATCCCGACTCACCCGGGTTGGTTTTTGGTGGCGCACTCGGGGAATCTTCCACTTCCGACTTGCTGGTATCCGTTGGTTGCACGTCACCCTCCGAAGGGGAACCTGCATCCGGAATCTCCTCAATGCCAAAATCCGACGCCAGTTGAGTCCATGGTGCGGCGCAATTGACCGAGAGCTGGCTATCGGCACTACATTTCTGCAAAGAAACAATCTCGTCGAACCTGTGTATTGTTACAGACCACGTGCCGCCGTTGTCCGTGCTTTTGGTAACCAGAAACGAATCGGGTAAGTACGGGTTTGAACACACAAAAAACTCCTCACCCAACCGACTAATACACGTAGGCGAATCGATTCCAAAAATCGGCGTCCATGTTCGCTGATCTGACGAACGCAGCAATTGAACACCATCTCCCACAAACATTTCCCCTGCCGGTGAATAACCCGCGATCACAGAAATGGCCGTGGGCTGGTCAAATACAACCTTCGTATTTCCATCCCCCCCGACTTCCACGATGCGGCGTGCGTTGTCGTCGGTGCCCGCAACAAGACAATGTAAACTAGTCGATGAACAATCCAACAACACCGGCTGTCCACCAAACCCCGAATCGGTTGAGAATTGTGGCAACGCAATTGATTCCCACTTATTATCTGCTGCAAAGTAGTAAGATAAAAAGAACGAATCCCCATCAATACCAACTGTTGCGAGATCGCCCTCGCCGTTCAGAACACGGATTCCGGTAAAAAATAAGTCCTTGGACCCGGGACCGAATAATCTCCACGACTTTCCGATGTCGTCGCTCACATAAACCCCGTTTGTACCACCGCCGGTCGACGTCACGAGATACAGTTCGCCTGACAAAGTCTGGGCAAACTCCCGTACAAACAGCCCGTTTCCAGCCACCGGAGCAGATTCGAGGGTACACCCGGCATCCTCGGAGCGAGCGATACCCTTAAAGTGGCCTGCAATAAACACATCATCGGTTGGCAATACGACAACGGGCTGACCCGAGCCGCCGTACTGCTCCTCACACACCAATCGAAGGCCGTCGTGGTCCACGAGAACACCAAAATTCGTGTAGACAACCAAGGCTCCCGACGTGACACCGCCCACACGAGACACACCAAGCGCCGTTGGAAATCCTCCGTGGGCACAAACATCGTGGGGGAATAGCGTCGACAACGTCACAAGAACAATCCAACTTGGCAGTGCATGTGTCAAAAACAACTCATTTCTCCAACAACGCGCTCAAACCCACTCAATGGCGATATCTGGACCGGGATTGGAGCCAAGTTAGCCCCAAAAAGTGCAACGTCGACTTACGATCGGGGTGCATTCGAACAACCCGGGGTGCATTCAAACAACCGGAATCCATCGAACCCGAACCACGACAAGGCACGCACCACGAACAGGTCCTTCGGTTGCCGCGCATTTGGCAACTTCAGAAACACTACGGGCAACAGTCGACCAAATCAAACCAACGTTCTCCTGTCCGACAGGATGGGGCTGCTACCCGAGGTTTGACCACGCCCCCACTGGCGTTCCGCGTACGGGATCCCCTTTTCTGCGGCGCGACGTGTTTGTGAATTGTTCTTTTGCGAGTCGATCGTTGTTATTTTCCGCGCCGTCCTTGACAGGTATCAACGCCGGTTCATACAATCTTGCGCCGCCGGAATTTCGGCCGTATCTACTTGATCCACAAGGGGTCTACATCATGGAAACGCAGCGTTGCCAACGTCGACTGACCTATCTAGTGTCCCTGCTTCTGACCCTTGGCCTGCCGATAACCGGTTCGGCAGCACCGTTGTTATATTACTCGATCGATGAAATCCAACTTGGGTCGGTCACTACAAAAGTTGCGGTACCGCGCCCGTTTGACGGAATCGCAAGCTCCCCGGCCGAACGGGTTCAGGCGGTGCTTGGACAGCTTCGCGCCCTCAGGCCGCAGATTTACGGCAACGTTACGGCCGATACCGGAGACAACTTCGATGTCTCCGGGGTCGTGGTTGTGAAAGCCGAATCGGTCAGCGAAGACAATCGGCCAATGGTCTCCGCAGAGTTATTTCATTCGTTTGCTTTGTGCGGAATGCGCGAATTACGTATTCCGTCGTTTTCGTCGACACCGATCACATCCGGCGACATCGCATATCCGGCACTTCAGGCGGTGGTATACGGGTGGGACGCGTTGCCACCGCGACAATATGCCGGTGTTCTGGTCGACATGGGGAGTGGACAAGCGATCTCGTCGGCGGAATTTTACGACCGATTAAAGAAGCGTGATAAGTCATTAAGTGACTCGATTATCCGCGCGTTACAAACCAACAATACCGTGGCGAAAACCCGCCTTATCGGTGGGATCCGCGAGTTGGAAATCACAGACCCGGTGTCCCTTCTGCTTCCTCTGACCGAAGATGTATCGCCGGAAGTCAAGTTGGCGGCAATCGCAGCTCTGGATTCAAACCGCGCCGATCCCAGGGTCGGAGCGGCAATGGAAAAGGTGGTCGAAACCGACCCCATCGCCGCTGTGAAATCGGCAGCGGTAAAGGTGCTGATCGCCGCCGGAAATCGTAAATACGAAGTATTTGCGGTTATTGACAAACTAAAAGACCCGAACGACGCGGTTGTCCTTGACGCCGTCCAAAAACTCGTCAGCTCGAACAATTCTGCTGTTGCACCGGCGTTGGTCGACGTGTTGGGCCACGGTTCCGTTGATGTACGCGATGCAGCACTAAAAGGGCTTGTGGCATTGAAAAACGCTGCGGCACTTGAGTTGGCGCTGGGCTCCAATGCGGCCTCTCCGGAAATGAAAATTTCGGTCGCCAAAGCAATGACCGGTGTCGAAGACCGCAAAGCCATCGTTTTAGGTCTTTCTCACCTGGTCACCAACGGAAACCCCGCCGATGCAACCGCGGCGGCCGAGGCAATCGGTAAGTTAAAAGCCAGCGAAGGGCAAACAGCGCTTATCAGCGGATTAACCAACAGCAACGGAGGGGTTCGCCAAGCATCGGCCGCCGCGTTGGCCGAAATCGGGGCACTTGACGCTATCGAGCCGCTTTCAGTGATGGCCGGCAACCGACAACCCGGGGACGAAGAAAGCGCAACGGGTGCAGCAGTCCGTATCTTACGTGTCCAACCATTGTCGACTGTGATTGACCGTTCGAAGAGCAACAACGCTTCCGTTCGCCGATTTTCATTGATGGCGCTGTCCGGTTTCGCCGAAGGGGGACGAAATCGTACGGTTGTCGGTGTCCTTCAGGAACGTTTGAGCGATACCGAACCCACCATTCGCCAAGCAGCAGCATACGCATTGGCTCGCATCGAAGACGAGTCGGTTGCGAATTTGCTCCTGTCGCTCAAAACCGACTCCGATCCCAAAATACGTGAACAAGTCGCAGTGTCCTTGGGCTGGAGTAAATCGCCGGCGGCCGGCGATGTGCTCGCGGAAATGTTGGGAGACTCGAGCAGCGACGTGAAATTGGCCGCCGCCAAAAGCATTACACAGCAAAAAGTCCACAAACCGCTGGACGCGCTTCTTCAGTATGTAAGTTATGGTAAGCCGGAAGTGCGGCGCGCCGTGCTGGAAGCCATTGCCACCATTGCGCAACCAACGGACAACGAACGGCTATTGGATATTTACCTAACCGCGCTTTACGACCAAGACAGCGACGTGAAATCCCACGCCATCGACGGTATTTCGAAAATTCGTGATCCACGCACCGTAACGGGCCTCTCGGGCCTGGTCATCGATCCCGACGACGCCATACAGAAAAAGGTGCTCCTGAAGTTAGGCGCCATGAAGGATCCTGCTGCGACGGAGGCCATTGCTCGCGCGTTGTTTGACGACAGCAAAGAGGTCAAGTTGACCGCACTCGAAGCTCTTGCTTTGTCCGGCCAAGAAAACGCCATGAAACCGCTCCAGGAATTCATCAAAAACGAAACCGATACCGAACTCCGTGCCAAAGCCAATTCCGTATACGATCAACTGTAGTCGTTAAGTGAGCACGTTGCAGTGCTTAATTTAATTTACCCCATCGCAACAAATTCACTGCGGAGACTCCAGGCATGCCTCGCCACATCGCAGCCTACGGCCACCGACCATGATACGTCGCACAACAGACGAATTGCCGTCGTGTGCCAGAACCCGTGCGATTGACGCAGCAATCTCCGCGATTTTGGCAATCGGCACCGTAGTCTTGTTGCTTGCGACCACAGATATCGGATTTCCACGCGACGAAGGATTTTATTTCCGTTACTCCGCAGATTACCAGGACTGGTTCGTAGATGTTGAACAGGCCGTGTTGGGGCAACAGACCGGAAACAATCCACTCGGGAAAGACACTGTCAGTCATGTCTGGGCAAAAAACGCCGAACATCCCCCGCTTGCCAAAGTGCTGTTTGGATATTCCTGGCGGTTTTTGGGAGAAAAACAACGTCCGATTCAGCGCTTTTCGTATGAAAATGACGCGATTACTTTTCAAATCACAAATGTACGACCATCAGACGGAGTAAATTCCGGCGATTTGGTCTCGATCTACGCACCGGCTTCCCTTTCCGATCCAACATCCATCCATAGCCGTAAGATTGCCGACGCACAGGTTCTTGATTTCAAAAACGGGCAAGCGACGGCCCAGATCACCAGCGATGGTTTTGCATTGGCAGACTTGCAACAGCGCTGTCGGCAAGGGACCACAACCACCGCGGTGCCGTCCACCATGGGTGGATGTATCGCCATTCCCGAAAACGGCGGCGTGTTGTCCGAGTCCACTGCGATGCGTTTTCCGGCAATGGTGCTCATGTCCATACTCGTGGCCGCCATTTACCTGTTCGGAGTCGGGTGGATTGGCCGAATGGGCGCGTTTTTTGCTGCACTGGCGTTTTTGTTCGTCCCAAGGCACTTTTTCCACGCTCACATGACCGCGTTCGACATCCCAGTCACGACATTCATCTTCCTTACCGTTGGCGCCTTCTGGCACTCTCTGCGAAGTAACCGCTGGGCCATCGCCTGTGGGGCTCTCTGGGGGCTCGCGATTCTTACCAAACACAATGCGCTGTTTTTGCCGGTAATACTGGGAGGGTGGTGGCTCGTGGGCAGCCGGTTTGTGCCGGGAAAAACCGGGAAACAGTTGTCGCTCAACCTGCGGCGTGCTCTCGTTATTTTATCGATACTCGCAGCTATCTTTGCAGTCGTGTATGGGGAGGTATTCGGATTTGTTGCCGTTGTTGCCGTATTTTTTATCGGCACGATTGCGCTGTGGCGTTGGGTCGAACTGCCGCGTATTCCCCGAGCATTTTTCGCAATGCCGGCTATTGGAATACCGATGTTGGTCCTTTTGTGGCCAAGGCTTTGGTACAACGGCTTCGAAAACTTCCGATGGTACTTAGCCTTTCACCTAAAACACGACCATTACATGCAAATGTATTTCGATCAGGTGCTGGCATACCCACCGTTTCCCGTTGAGTTCCCATTTGCGATGACGGTGTTCACCGTTCCGGCCATGTCGAGCCTTCTGGCGGCCATTGGAACGGCCGTATTGGTCTTACGAACACGACGGCCCGTCTCAGTTGAACCGTCTGCTGCTCCGCCGCGGACCCACAGATGGTCCATCGGCTGGCTTCTTGGGCTAAACGCTTTGTATCCCATTATCATTATCGCGCTGCCGACGACCCCCATCTTCGGTGGAATCAAACACTGGTTACCGGCAATGCCCTTTATCGCTCTTCTTGCCGGCGTCGGATTTACGGCGGCGGTCGAAGCGATCACCACCCAAATACGGGCTCACTCCCAGTTGGCTCGCGTAGCCGTCGCAACAATGATCGGGATTTTCTGCATGGCCTCGGCGGCTTACGGAACCCTTCGCGCCTACCATGTCGGCCCGGCTTACTATAACGAATGGATCGGCGGGCCTGCGGGAGCCGCAAACGCAGGGATGCAACGAAACTTCTGGGGATACGCGACACGCCTTGGTTTGGATTATCTCAACGCACATGTACCGCTCAATACCACGGTATATTTTCACAAAAGTGTTCGCAGCGACTGGGATATGTATCGAAAGGAGGGTTTGTTACGATCTGATATCGGTCACTTAGCAGATGTGTTTGACTTCGGTGTCATTGAATCCCGAATCCGACAGACGTCGTATGCGGTTTACCACCACCAACAGGACCACGACGACTACGAACTTGCCATTTGGCGAGCGTACAAAACAGAATATCCGGTGTGGCAATACTCGCTCGACGGCGTGCCAATCCTGTCGATTTACAAAAACCCGGGCCGATAACCGCTCGTAACCACAACCTGCCGGAGGGGTTTGGTCAACGAAACCTCCGTACGTTGGTGGTAACTTACCAAATCAAAACCCAGTTCACGCCACTGGGTGTTGTCGGCAGATATTTCGACACGAATATCGGCGATTTTTCCGCTGAGTTCACCCAGCTCAATGCGAAACGAGTTCCACGAAAAATCACCCGGCGCCAACGTAACGCCAAAAACCTCTTTGTCACCCACCCAAATACGGTACGTTACGTCCGATCCGACCTGATGCCGCACTGCCCACATCGTGTTGCCAACCCCCCCTTCCAACACGTCTCCCAAAGTAACTCCAGTATACTGTAATATTACTGAACCTTTGTCGGGAAACGCATGAGCTACAATAACGCGACGCCGCGTAGAGCCAACCTGCGCCACCCGGCTGCGGACCTCTTTCCATGGCTGCGAACCACATCGAAAACGATCAGATGCCCACATACAGCGGTCTGCCCGACCGTCCGGTGACTTCCGAGACACCGTCGCCGAACCCAGTTGCGCCAAGGCGTCAAATGTTGGCTCGCCGTACTCACGTTCCAATAAACTTACCGCTATCAACCTTCCGAAGTCATGCCGTGTCGCCACTTTGGCCATACCGGGGATTTCTTCCGCCCATGGCTCAACCGCTACAACCCACAATCGCCGATACCGAATGATATCGGCCGTCAGAGGATGTTTTACAGGAACAACGATCCCGGAAGTCTCAGCGTTTTTGTCCCGTAACCGGTGTTCGACCTCATCCCACGGGACTGCATGCCATGCCGGTGTCACCCACAACCCATCTCCGGGTTGCCAGTGGTCGGTGACATGGCCAATTACGTCGCTCCACGTTTGCGAATCCGGGACACGATGTGCCCAATACCACTGCATCCCCAACACACACACCGCCGCAACGGGAACGAGCCACCACGCCCACCGAATCCAAGGTCCCTGCCGTGTTTGGCCAACCCTTGCTGTGTCAGAATGCTGTTCGATATCCACGGACATGTCAGTTTCCTGGTCTGCGGCGGGCAAGCAACAGTGCCACGACGATCAACATCACTAAAATCGCCGCACCCAAATAGATCAGCCGATTGTCTTTTTCCACCGAAGGTCCTGCTTCTGCTTTGGCATTCGAAACGTCTGTAGAAACCGCGGTCTCGGTGGGCACCGTGGGTGCTGCCTCCGCCGGAGCACTCGGTGCCGCGACAACCGTTTCCGACGGCACCGAGGCTGGAGCGGCAACAGCCGGCGCCGGGGCAGGGTTTTGCGGCCGCGGGGTATCTTTTCTCTCGCGAGCAGGCGGCATAGTCGGTTCCACAACGGCGTCGCCGCACGGTTTTTCACAACCAGCAGCGCCGACATCCCGGTACCCGTCAACTTGTCCGCACGCGTTGCCCACCCCGGCCCACCTGTCCTGTCCCGAACCCGCCACGATATCGCGAACGGTGTTGTTACAAACGATGTTGTCCTGCATCTGGTGGATTACGCAGTCACCATCGGTCCGGTAACTCCTCTCCGCAACCCGTTTGCACTCTTCAGCAAAAGCTCCAAGCTGCTCTGGAGAGTTGATTTCCACCTCTCTCATCATCCCCTCTTCACCTTGGCGTACCTTGTGGGTCACATCGGTTGTCAGACAAGAGTAATTCGGCACGCACCCGGGTACACCGACCACGTCGGTCAACTGCGGCAAACATCGGTCTACAAAAACATCAAACTCTCGGGACGCGGCCGTGTTTTCCGGTCCGGACGCTCTCAACCGGATATCGTGGCCGGCTTTTCGTAAATCCGGCAGCCACGCCTCGTGTACCTGACATCCATGGCATCCGCTGCTGTAAAATAACGCCGACCCGGAGCGCACATCCGAAAGTTCCGGCTTGCAGATACATTCGTCAAAGGGACCGGTCGCGCCGGCACCTTCTTTTCTTTCTCCCACCTGCGGAACGTTCAGCCTGATTCCGGTTCCGTTTTTAAATATTCGATTACCTCGCACCACTGGAGCCGCATCACACGCCGCAATGCCGACTTGTGTGCCAAAAATCGTGTTACCCAGTATCACCGAAGCCGGCGACCGCATGGTCGTCGCCTCTCGACATGTTCCGTCCGCTTGGGCACCAAAAGACACACCGATCGTTCCTCCCGAAATCACCGACCGAGTCAACCGAAACCCCGATGTGTCGCCCACTCGAACACCGACGGACAAGGCCTCGACCCACACGTGGAACAGTGTTGTTTCGGCAGCTCCAACCACATCCATACCAACATCCGCCCCGATCAAATGGACGTTGCGAACGAGCGCTCGTGTCCCCTCTACACGAATTCCGACCGTCCCTTCTCCGGCAATCGATCGGATATCCCGCTCCATACCCTCCACCACGGCGTTGTCCCCTTTTATGACGATGCACGGCCCGTCTCCGGAATGAACGATGTCCCCGCTCAATTCCACCCTGGCGTCATTGGACTCAAGCAGCTTCGAACACGACTCACAGGAATCACAGACCTGGCCCCGCTGCGCCCATCCGTTTTCAACCCCCAGCGAAAATCCAAGCAACATAACAATCGCTGTTGCTAATATTACTCGCAAACCATCCCGCATTCGCACCATCGTATCCACCTCATTACCGCACTTTTGCCCGTGATCTGTCGGCCCAAACTCCATCAATACCATTCTCGGTCGCGATCTTGACTGCAGCCGCAAAGTGGTTGCGAGCCAATCCATCCTTTTTGAGCCGTTCACACAACAGTCCCGCCCGCGTGTGCACCATCACCTGGTCCGTCTTCGGGAGACCGGAGTTAGCCAACGTTGCCTCGTATTGAGCCAGGCCTTTTTCAATGGCGCCCGTTTTTTCATACAAGTCGGCCAAAAACACCCGCATCTGTAGCTCCTGATCCCCCGACGTGCGCCCGACGAAACGTTCCAGCGCAACGGTCGCATCAGCAAGCCGGTTGTCATTTATCAATAACTGCACTCCTTGCAACAACGCATCCACCGCGTGCTCCCCCGACGGATACCGTTCCGAGTATCGAACAAACAGATCGGCTGCAACCGAAGGATCATGGAGTTTTAACGCCGCCGTGCCCAAGGACAACATGGTCAACGGAGCCACATCGGAATCCGGAAAATCCCGCAAAACCGTTTCATAGGCGGTTCGTGCTTCAGCCAATCGACCTGCTTTGTCCAACGCAAATGCCGCTTGATATCTCGCCCGAGCCACATCCGCGACATCCATCGCAACTTCAGCAGCCTGACTCCTAAAAGCCGCTGCATCATCCCATTTATTCGCATTCTCTGCTTCTTGGGCTCTTCTGATTGCCAAAGATTCCCAAAGTTGACCCCATTCGACTCGATATTGTTGTGTCTCGCTCGCAGATGCCAATTCCATATCCCGCAACTTCTCGAGTATCGCGGCAACAGCATCCCAGTCACGGGCATTCTGTGCTGGACTTAACAGTTGCGCAGACACGGATTGGGCCAGCTCAATACTCGGTTTTTGATGAAGGATATACCAAGACAGGGATTCCGCCTTATCCCGTCGCCCCATCCGCTCGTGCAGTTCACTCGCAAGCCACAACACACGTAGGCGGGTTTCGCGGTCGATCTCGTCACCCAGCGACTCCTCCTTCAACTTTTCCATGGTCGCAACGGCCGACACAACAAGCTGGTTATCGGGGACCAAAGGACCAGACGCAGGTAATTTACCGTCCGCCTCGGCCAACCGAATCGCATGTCGATAAGAATGGACCCCACACAGCCACATCTCACCACGTCGCGCCATCGCCCGCTCATCAGTTGCGGCCCGAACACACCATTCGGCGGCCTCGACCGGCCTTTTTGCACCTCGGCACGCTGTCGCATGCTCCAACACCATGTCCACAAATTCCGAGTTCGCGGTGGCTGCATCCAGCGCCAACCGATAAGCCTCGCAGGCCTCTTCAAACAACGGAGTCAATTCATCCGCAGGTGTGCCGCCTTCCTCAAGCCTCTGCGCACGTGCAAGCGTCGTCCGGGCGCTCTGTAACGCGGTAACGACGGGGCTCGGCTCGGCAGTTTGAGCCGAAACAGGACGTTTTTTTTGTGGTTGCGTAAAATCCATTTCCAAAGGCTGCGTCATTCCTTCCGTCACAAATGCTGGCGTCACCAACATCACCACCGCCAACACCACATAACGCGTCGTCAACACCCCGACAGCCTGACGCATTGGGTATCGCCCCAAAGTGCAAATCAACCACTTACCCATCACACACACCCAAACCTGACACCGGTGCTTCGTTTAGTGTCGAAAAACAACTGCGCCCCATCACAATAAAGAACCCGTACCTTCATACAACCCATTCTACCCACAACCGGTTCCGTCATCATATACACCACGAGCGTATGTTTCTGCATGCCGCTGCCCAGTTTCCGGAAAGAGACGCCACTCCTCATTAAACTTGCCTGCGACTCGACACCCTCGCCCACAAGTTGTCGAGCTTACGTGTCTCATTCGTTCATCCAATGTTTTTTTGATTTGTAAAGACAACCGCGATAGGTCTAATCCTGGTGGACGTGGAAAGTATTCAGAAAAACCATTTTCTGTCTGTAACCGATCATCGTGACGGTATTGCTTGCGCAACGTAGTGATGTCCCGTAACAATCGCCGAAAATGACCGGAACCGATTTTTGACATTTGTGTTGAAGATCTTTTTCACCGTGGGTATGCGCCATGGCAAACAACGTGTATCGCATTTCAAATTCTGCAGTCGTCGTGATCTGCCCGATGTGCAAACTTCGCAGCAAAGAACCGATGTGTGCAACCGACAATATTCCGACCATTCCGGAATCGGCCCTCGACACCGACGACATATTTCAAGGTCAGGTGGTCGGGGGACGTTACGTGTTGTTGCATCGAATCGGGGAAGGCGCGGTAGCGGAGGTTTACGCATCTTGGGACCGCACCGCATGCGCTGAAGTTGCCGTTAAGTTAATGAAACACAATCTTTCCGGGGACGCCGTCACGATGGCGCGTTTCAAACGGGAAGCGGCCGCCATCTCCCGCCTGCAGCACCCCAACATCGTCCGGTTAACCGGCGCCGGCAGGTTCGACGACGGCATCGTTTATTTGGTGCTGGAGCGACTTGTGGGCCGCACATTGGCGGAACTCATCCAGGCCGAGGCTCCGGTTGCCCCCGCAAAAGCGGCGCAAATCATCGCCGAAGTCTGTGATGCCGTCGATGTGACCCACGCACACGGCATCATGCACCGCGACCTGAAACCGGCCAACATCTTCCTTGCAAAAAACGGCGACGGCACCGAAACTGTTAAGTTACTGGATTTCGGCATTGCGCGTGGTCTGCGGGATGACCCCGTCGACGAACGCCTGTCCGGGGGCAAGGTACTCGGCTCCGTATGTTATGCCGCACCGGAACAAGCGCTGCGGAAAACCTTGGACCAACGAACCGATCTGTATGCCGTCGGCGTATTGCTGTACGAACTATTGAGCGGCCGCCTACCTTTTGATAGCGACGACCCACTCCGGGTCCTCAAAGCCCACGTATCGTATGACGTTCCACCGCTACCGGCGCGTGTTCCCGAACCATTTCGTTGGCTTTGTTCGGAACTATTGGCCAAAAACCCCGATTTTCGACCACGAGACGGCCATGAGGTTGCGGTTCGATTACGAGAAATGTCTGTTGGACTGCCGCACAGCGCCGACGGCATTTTAGGCGCACTGCTTCCGGAACGCCCCCCAATCGAAGCACCGGAAGGGTTGGAACCAATAGGAACCGGTGCCGCACAATCAAAAACACGGACCCGATCCACCGATGAAGTCGCAACGACCGCTGCGTCGTTCGAGCGTCCCAAGGCAACCGCGACACCTATTGCGGCCCGTATTCGCAACACCGGTGCTTCCGCGGAACAGCCAACGTTACCCGTTACCCCGGCACACGACCCCCAAACCAAAGCAGGTAAATCGTCACCACAGATATTGGAGTTAGACATCCCGGAACCATCGAAAACCGCCGATGGCGCTGCTTTGGGGCGGGCGTTGACCATAAGCAAAGCCGCTGCACGTCACCAGCCCCAGAAAACGTCCACGACAACCCAACCGGCTGTTTCAAAGCCCGTGGCGGCGAAAATACACCCGCGGGAGCCATCGGTCGTAGCTCCGTTGCCCGCCGCAAATCGTGAACAGTCGGTCGGTACCCAAAATCCACCGCCGGAAATTCAACAAAAAGAACGCGCCGCAGAAAAACGAACGTCGATGTTTGCTTCCGCGCCGACACGCGAAGATACCGGCACCAACGAACGTTCCCTGCTGATGAAACTGGCTGAACTCGCGGCGGGGCCGCCGGAACCCGGAATGCCGACTTTGACCGCGAAAGCATACGGAACCGCGGTTCACCGTGACAGCACCGCAATTCGGGTACGAAAAACGTTGTCTTTGATCGCACTGGCCATCGGCGTACTGGGTCTTCTCTCAAGCCTTATTTTCCTTTCGATTCAATAATTTTAGCGTACAAGACGTATTGCCCCAAAGGATGGTCCCGGGTACCATTCGCCGGGGAGGGTCAGCTTCAAGCCGGAAGTGACCCTGGTCGAGCTAATTTAGCGCTGAATTGTCCGGGACACGACTGTGGCAATATCAAGTATATGCCGCGCCGACGGGCATGGCCGAGGCAGCCTAAATTAGCCGAACAGGGCGCACTCATCTATTTCCGCTGACCCTCTCAGAGGGTGTTTGGGAAAAAAATAACGGCGAGCGAGACAGTGGCCGTAGCGAGGCGGGCCTGCCGACCGAGGCCCACC
>JABWCM010000154.1 GCA_013360285.1 Myxococcales bacterium | reverse complement strand
GGCATGCAGCACTTACTCAATGCGGAGATCGGATGGCTCGCAGCATGCGAGTGCATTTTTTGTGTAGAACGATGAGACCCAATGGTACGCTGAGGATGGACCGACCGAGGTACGGCCGACGTAGTAGGCCAATGTTTCGAGTAACGTAATTTTTTACCCAAACACCCTCTTAGTCACTTGGATCCAGTAAATGTTCCAAATCCCGTAATGGATCCTCGGTTCGTGCTCGAAGGGTGGCCTCCATGATTTCATGCAGCAGTCGGTCGGCATCCATTCCCGTCAGGTGGACACCGCCACCCGCTTTCGCAAGCGCCTCATGCTCAACGAGCACTTCATCTTGGTAATTTTGCGCCACCGAATTGCCTTCTTCATACCCGCTCGGCAACGTCGACAACACAAACAACCTTCCGCCTCCGGCTGCGAACACACCGGCTTCTGCCACCGCTTCACCAATGGCACCATCTTGGACACCGGCGTCCGATACCACGGTAATGACCCGGGTCGCTTCAGGCCGCCATTCACTTCGCACAGCCGCATGAACCCCTCCCAACATCCACTCGGGTAAATCGGTATCCACTCTCGTACTAGTTGCCACTATACCATCGAGAAAATGTTTTAGAGACACCACATCGTCAGACAACGGATGGACCTGCAACCGCAGATCTTCCGATTCGCGTCGGTCTCGATACACCACAATCCCGATGCGGGTTGTCGGCGACACCACCCGAAGTGCGCTGATCAACCCATGAAGATGTTGTCGTGCTGCATCCAGCGATGGTTTCATCGATCCAGTGCCGTCGATCACCACTACCAGGTCTACGGGACGTGCTGTCTGGGGTGCCAATTGTTCAACCGCGGTTCGAACCGCGTTCCGGAATTGATCATGGCGGGTCTGTAAATCCACCAACGCTTTAGAATCGGCAATCAAATCCTGTTTTAACCCCTGTTTTTCTGCTTCAGCAGCCTGCAACGCCCGTTCGAGTCCTGCGCGTGTTTCTTTTTCTACCGACAACGCCGACTGCAACGCCGACTGTTCTTCTTTGGAACGACGATTTTCCAACTCCACCGCAGTCAATTCGTGCTGCTGCACAACGAGCTGCTGCCGGGTTTCACCATGCGCCGACTTCTCCCGGGTCAACGCATGACGTACCGACAACACCGCCACCAAGAACAACAACAGCACACACCCCAATGCAGTGGTCAACACGTCTGCCAACGAGGTGCCGAAACTTTCCCCATGGCGCCAATCACCACCACCTCTTCGCCGCTTCATCGTTCAGCCTCCGTCCGCCCCCGCACCAACGTAAATGGCTGCTCCGACTGTTTTCGCATCGTCTCCAAATCCGCCCGAATCTGCGGCACCCCCTCTTTGATCGACCGCGCCGCACTACTCAATTCCGAAAGCAAACGTTCCACGTCACCCACCGTATGTAACCGATTGACAACCGAATGCAACGTCTGGTCGATGGCCACAAGGCTTCCGCGAATCCGATCCAACATCTGGGCCGTTTCCGCCAACGCCGCCTCTTCGGGGCTCTGCTGCGCCAATCCTGCCAAATCAAGCCCTTGCACCAACCCCGACCCCACCACGCGGTCAATATCTCCCAACAACCCCAGATCCAGTCGCTGTAGAAATACTTCGAACAACTTCAGCGGCACCACCAAAGCAAGGGCGAGCAACGTCGTGTCAAATGCAACTGCCAAACCGCGCACCGCGGGCATCAACGCGCTCAAATCCGCTCCGTCGGCACCGATCAAGGCGTCGAACGAACCAATCGCCGCAGACATACCCAACACCGTGCCCAAAAACCCCGACAACGGTATCAACCACAGCACTGCTACCAGTGGGCGATATTCTGCCTCCATACGATCATGGGCTTTGTCCACCTCGTCATTGGCAACTTTCCATACTTCGTCGCGGGTCGGTCGATGCGCCCTAAAATAACTTAAAATTGTCGTTAAAATAGCCGGCGCTGTATGCCCGATGCGCGCCTGCAATCGCTCGATCAACCACTGCGCCCGATCCCTTTCGATTCTTTCCGCCCTCAACAGGTCTACGCACTGCATCAACGCAGTCCGTTCACGGCCAATAGCCAACACCCGGACCAACCCATGACCCACCCCCCAGAAAAACAACGCGGTCGTCGCCATCTGCACCGGGCCACGATCCACCAAAAAAACGCGTAACCACAAATCATCCGGCAGCACAAAATGAGCAAGCGCAAAGGTCACCGCAGTCCCCAGAATGGCTGTCAGCAAGGGCACGGTCAACACGATACCCGTACCGGAGGATCGGACCGGTAGCGGTGGTGTTGGGGTCAACTCATTGGACATTGTTGCCATAAAATTACCACATAGAGGTGTAAAGTGACCGAATTCGGCAAGGATTGACAATGACCGCCGTGGTACCCGGCGATGCCGCTGCAACAGCTTACACCGCATCGACATTCCCACCAAACCGGCACGTGGAAACAATGGTGCGTGGTCATCTCGTTCGGGGATTGCCAGAACCAAAATCGCGCGGTACGGTAACATGCCGACACAACGCGGCCGCTGTACTTACCCGAAGGAGTGTTTCGTTCATGTTGCCGAATCTCCACACAAAGTGGAGTCGTCGTTTGTTTAACCTGGCCGCTGCTCCATATGCCTGGATGACGTGGCAGGACACGTGGAGAAACCATTGCGGGTCCCTGGCGGTCCACTTCCCTAACCCGACCCACCCTCAATCGTTGCGGGTGTTGGATTTAGGAATTGGTCCCGGCGTATCCGGGATAGGGATCGTGGAACAACGGCCTGATGTGTCACTCGTGGGCGTCGACTTTTCCGAACAAATGTTAAGGCAAGCACAAGGTTTTGTGAAACGAAGCGGCAAATCGATCACACTTATCCGCGCCGACGGCGCCGCGTTGCCGTTTTCTGATAAAACGTTTGATATTGTGACACATCACAGTTTTTTGTATCTCGTGTCCAATCGTTCCGGGGTTTTGCAGGAGATCCATCGGGTACTGAAGAACAACGGCCGTTACGTCATGCTGGAACCCAATGAAGACGGACGTTTTTCCGTTATCCCATCCATGGAAGGAAATCTGCGGTTTAAGTTATCGATGGCGCTTTGGAGGTTCTTTAGTGCCCGGTATGGCAGATTTACGGAAACTCAGTTAAGAAAGCTGTTGGAGACCACTGGGTTTGACAACATCACGATCCTGCCAACTTTGGGTGGGCTCGGGTGGATTGTTTGTGCCGATGCGCGAAAACAGGCTGTGTAGAATGATGCAAAAGCCAACTCACCGACATCCAATCCCGGTGAGTTTGCACACGGATCCGGATTTCTTACCAGCGGTCGTAGCTGACGACTGATGAGAAATCCGGACTTAAGCCGCGCGGAAGAATACGTTGTGCCTGTCGAATACGGATTTTGCAAAACTCGACCAGAAGATGCGCGCAGATCGGCTCTCCTAGGTGTTTGGTGTTGAACACGACATCCTAACCGATGGATGGTGACAAAATGTGGATTAGTCCAATGAGGTACCGGAAATGAGTTTATTCGTCCCTTCGGAAGTTGACGAGCGCCTGGCAAGACTTGAATTGCCATTCAACAAATATGGGCTCGATCCTTATGGCATCTCCCGTGACCACCTGCGAATTGCCTATGCCGCAGTCACATGGATGTATCGCCACTATTTCCGCGTGCGGACCTATGGCATTGACTACGTGCCCGCCAGAGGCCGAGCCATGTTGATCGGCAACCATTCCGGTAGTTTGCCGGTCGACGGTGGGATGGTGTTGGCGTCGTTGTTCCTGGAACACGACCCGCCACGCCACGCCCATGGAATGGTTGAAAAATTTGCCCAGCTCTGGCCGATTGTTTCCCAGTGGTTCTGCCGTGTCGGCCAATTTACCGGGTTGCCGGAACACGCGACGCGGCTGTTGGAAGATGAGCGTATGCTCATGGTGTTTCCCGAAGGTGTCCGCGGAACGGGCAAGTTGTATTCCAAACGGTACTCATTACAACGATTCGGAACCGGTTTTATGCGGCTTGCACTTCGTACCCATTCGCCGATTATCCCGTTTGCATTCATCGGCGGCGAAGAAGCCGTACCCGCCATGTTTCACCTCAAAACATTGGCAAAACTGACCGGAGCTCCATATTGGCCGGTGCCGCCGCACCTGGTGCCCGTTCCACTTCCGGTACAATGCGACATCCACTATGGTCCGGCGTTGATTTTTGAGGGCGACGGCACAGAGAGTGACGAAATTATTGAAGATTATGTCCGGACAGTCAAACGAGCAATCGCGGAATTGATCGTGTTTGGCACGAACCAGCGGGGAATTTCCGTTCCGGTGTCGCCGCTGGAGACAATAGGCGATGTCGAACGAGGGGAGGAGGGCGCATGAAAGTATTGATTGCAGGTATTTCCGGCGCGCTGGGCCGTATGGTTGCGGAACGGTGCATCGCCCATGGTCACCAGGTAATTGGCTTAGATAAGCGTCCTTGGCCCGATGCGCCGAAAGCAGTGGAAATGCACTACGCGGACATTCGCAAACGCCCCGCCGAGGATTTGTTTCGAACCCAACATCCGGACGCAGCCATCCACATGGCTACCGTGACTCACTTCACCACTCCTTTTGAAGAGCGGTACCGAATCAACCTGAACGGAACCCGCGCAATATTTGACCATTGCCACGAATACGGCGTCAAACATGCCATATTTGTTGGCCGCCACACGGTTTATGGCGCCGCACCGGACACACCGTTGTATTGTACCGAATCCGAACCCCCACTGGCGGTGTCGACCTTTCCCGAGTTGTCGGATTTGGTCGCAGCCGACTTGTTCGCCGGAAGTGCACTGTGGCGGTGGCCGGACCTCAAAACAACCGTCATGAGGCTGGTGTACACGCTGGGCCCCACACGTCGCGGAACCCTGGCCGCCTTTTTGGCGGCACGCCGGGTGCCAATGATACTTGGGTTTGACCCGTTGTATCACTTCATGCACGAACAAGACGCCGTCACTGCCGTCATGGCGGCATTGGAAAACCGCCCCCACGGCATCTTTAACGTTGCCGGTCCCCAACCGGTACCGTTGTCATTGTTATGTAAGGTAACCGGGAGACCGTCGGTCACTTTACCGGAACCTCTGTTTGCTTCCGTATCGGGTAAGTTTGGGTTTCCCAAACTGCCGCCGGGAGCGGTAAACCACGTCAAGTATCCCGTCGTAGTCGACGGGTCCGCGTTTACGAAAGCGACCGGATTCAAACATGATTTTGACGAAGTCCGCACGATGGAATCGTTCCGCTGGGCACAATAAAGTGACTGCTCACCGAATTTTTGGCTTTTTTGCAACATATCTGCTCCTTTCCACCGTGTGGTGCTACACAGCGACGGGTGCGTGTCTTAATCCGCCGGGAGACGTCACGGGTGAACAAACCACGTCCGTTTTGGATGTTCAGTGCCAAATTTTGTCTGTGTTGGCCGCCATTTCTGAAACAAAGGCCCCACCCTGCCTCGTTGGCGGATTTTCAGCCGGCGATCACAACTGCGACGGTGAAGTCAACACGACCGACATCTTGCTGGTCATCACCTTCGCTTTGGGGGGCACCCTTTCACCTGAGTTGGATACCAACGGAGATGGATGCGTCGACGTCTGTTACTGCGTCGCAAACCCAGGCGCGTCGTGCGATGATTTAGACGGCTGCACCACCAATGATCGCTGTACAAACGGCACCTGTTTTGGTGTCCCCAACACTTGTAACGACAACAACCCCTGTACAGAAGGCAGTTGTGATGCAGCGGCCGGCTGTGTTTATGCGCCCGTGTTCGGTCCATGTGAGGACGGCAACCCCTGTACCACGCCGGACTTCTGCGACAGTGGCGTGTGTGTTGCCGGACCCACGATGGAGTGTGCCGATGGCGATTTTTGTACCGACGATGAGTGCTCCCCAACTTTCGGAGGCTGCGTCCACCCGTACAACACCGCCCCATGCAGCGACGGCAACCCATGCACCACTGGCGACGTGTGCGCATCGGGCCAATGTGTTTCCGGTACAACAACCCTGGCGTGTAACGACGGCAATCCCTGCACCAACGATTCCTGCAATCCGGCCGTAGGCTGTCAGTTCGTCCCCGCCATCGCGAAACCGTGTAATGACAACAACTTATGCACGCTCAGTGATATTTGCGTCACCACTGGTGCGTGTTTGGGACAACCCAAAATCTGCGACGACAGCAACCTGTGCACCACCGACACCTGCAATACCGCATCCGGAGCATGCACGTTCACCAACAACACCCTCAATTGCGACGACGGAGATGATTGTACTGTCAAAGATGGATGTGGAAAAGGTGCGTGTCTTCCGGGACTTCCCAAAGTGTGTAACGACAACAACGTGTGTACCAACGATGTGTGCGGAAAAGGAGGCTGTATTTTCACTCCCACAGGCATCAAACCCTGCGATGACGGAAACAGTTGTACATTTCAAGACCAATGCACCAACGGTATCTGCGCCGGCATTCCCGCCGCATCTCCGTGCGACGACGGAAAGCCGTGTACCTTGGATTCCTGTTTGTCCACTGGAGGCTGTTTACATGCCTACGCTCCCGTCGGTGCCTGCCCCGATGAGGGCTGTTGGGATATGGGATGCGACGACGTGACCTACCTGTGCGAACCCAAAGGGTATCTGGACGCCTTTGCTCCGTGCGACGATGGAGACCCTTGTACACTCAAGAGCCACTGTCAGCCGTCTTTCTTGGGCTTGTCCTGCGAAGGAAATACACCCAAAAACTGCGACGACGACAATCCGTGTACCAAAGACCAATGTAACTCTGCCCTAGACGGCGTGTGCCAATCGGTACTGGAACCCAACGGAACACCATGCCTAAACGCCTCGGGTTGCTTAGGGCAATGTGTTACGGGAAGCTGCAACTCGGCCCTTGCTTGCGACGACTCCAACGCGTGCACCGCGGATTATTGTGAGCCGGAAAAATGTGACGGCAAAGAGTTTCAGGGAGGTTGTTACAAAATTTTCGACGGAACCATTTATGTTGGAAAAACCTGGGGGCAAGCCGAAGAAGCATGTCAAACCTGGGGTGGGCACCTCACATCGGTGACATCGGACGCCGAAAACGACTTCGTGGCGAACCTGCTCAAAAATGGCCCCTATGTCCTTGAATTCCGCCCGTTTCTGCACATCGGTGCCATCAATTACCTTCCACCCCAGGGCAAATTCCAATGGACGGACGGACAACCCTTTAATTTTGTAAAGTGGGCCGCTAACCTACCAGGAAATGCATTTGAACCGGGCCGCACGATAGCCATCTGGGTCGGTACGGGAGTGCTTGGCGACGAAGAACACTGGACGACGGTATCGGGGGCCAAAGGACCGTACGTATGTGAACGCCCGGCACAAGGTTGGTGCTACAACAACCCCCAATGCGCATCCGAAAAACCGGCATGCAACCTCATCCATGGCGCCGGCGGCTGCAACGACGTTGGTTGTGAATGGTGTGTCTGCCGACAAAACGCCGCATGCTGCCTGTCGTCATGGGAAGCAGGGTGCATCGGCCTTGCCGGGTCCGACTCGTGCTCCAGTTATTGTGGTGACTGAAAGGGTCAGCGGAAATAGATAAGCGTCCCTGGTTCGGCCGATTTTGGCCGATTTGTCCAGTCCCATCCTTGCGGAATATTCCCGATATGAGTCAGGATTTTTCCAGACGATCCGGCTCAAATGAGGAACAAGATGGAGTCGAAGTGAAGTCCAGACATGGTTGTTTCTCTCAGGCGGAGGCAGATGACGGGGCCGGGAACCAGCCCTTGGTGCGGTTGGCGAAGGCGACGAGCGAGAGCATCACCGGCACCTCGATGAGCACGCCCACGACAGTGGCGAGCGCTGCGCCCGAGGCGAGGCCGAAGAGGCTGATGGCGACAGCCACGGCCAACTCGAAGAAGTTGGAGGTGCCGATCATCGCCGCCGGGGCTGCGACGTTGAACGGGAGCTTCATCGCTCGGGCCAAGCCGTAGGAGATGGCGAAGATGCCGTAGCTCTGGATGAGCAGGGGGATGGCGATGAGCACAACACGGCCGGGCTGCTCGACGATGGTCTCGGCCTGAAACCCGAAGAGGAGCACGACAGTCAGCAGCAGCCCGACGATGGACGTCGGCTTGAGCTTGCTCGATAGCCGCTCGATCGCCTCGGCGCCACCGTTTTTCATCAGCCGCTTGTGGGTCAGCATCCCCGCACCGAGCGGAACGACAACGAAGATGACCACCGAGGCGAACAGCGTCTCCCAGGGCACCGTGAGGTCGGTAACACCGAGCAGCAGCCCAGCGATAGGCGCGAAGGCGAACACCAGGACGATGTCGTTCACCGACACCTGCACCAGGGTGTAATTGGCGTCGCCATCGGTGAGATGGCTCCAGATGAAGACCATCGCCGTGCAGGGCGCTACCCCGAGCAGGATCATCCCGGCGATGTACTGCTGCGCGTCTTCGGTCGGGACGAGGCCAGCGAAGACGTGCTGGAAGAAGAGCACGCCGAGCGCGGCCATGGTGAACGGCTTGATGAGCCAGTTGACTACTAGGGTGAGGGCGAGACCCTTGGGCTTCTTACCGACGTCCTTGAGGCACGACGGCTCCACCTTGAGCATCATCGGGTAGATCATCAGCCAGATGAGCAACGCGACCACGAGATTAACACGTGCCCACTCAAAGCGAGAGACGACCTCGAACAGACCTGGGGCGACGAGCCCGAGTCCGACACCGGCGGCGATGGCCAGCGCGACCCAGAGAGAAAGCAAACGTTCAAATATACCCATATGTTTCAGGCCTCGTGTGATGAAATGCTGTCGATCTCCTCGCGGTCTCCGCTGATGCGCCGTGCCTGCAGCGAACCGGAGAGCTCGCGGACCAGCGCGAGCGTGTGGGGATGGTCCCGAACTTCGTGATATTCCTGTGGATCACCCTGCATCGCGCCATAGATTCATCGGTGTCGATGAGGAGTCGATACGATACGCGCACGATGCCAGCACTACTGTGTCACAAACGCCGGCATTCGGCCAACGCTGCATCCCCGATACCGCCCCGCAGCTCCCGACGAGGCGCAGACGTCTTACCGACGCCCCCTTGCCCGTGAAGAATAGGAAGGGCGTTGGGTTGTGAAGGCGTTCGAACACGGCGGCTCCTCAGCATCCGCTTGATTTTTTGTCTGTCGACGAAGGGCCGCAGCATCCCCTCGTGGTCGCAGCATCCGCGCTCCCGGACGCGCCCGTCCGTGACCCTAAGAGGGTGTTTGGGTAAAAAATTACGTTACTCGAAACATTGGCCTACTACGTCGGCCGTACCTCGGTCGGACCATCCTCAGCGTACCATTGGGTACGCCTCCGGTGGGCCTCGGTCGGCACGGCCGACTCGTTACGGCCACTGTTTCCCTCACCGGCAATTTTTTCCCAAACACCCTCTAACTGTTCGCGGGTCGGGTAGGTGCCCGACATCACCAGACGGCCGTCCACCAACACGATCGGCAGCGCCGCCTCGCCGGCGTCTTCGAGAGCCGCTTTTACGAGAGGCGAAGCGGCGAACGCCCCCGGCTCTTGAGCCAGGTTGAAACGTTCGATCTTCACGCCGCTGCCGCGAAGCCACTCGTTATCGGCAGAGAGCCTGTGAAAAATAGCTGCGCACGCTTTGGGCGGTGGCTTTGGGGCGGCTTGGTTCCGAAAAACCCTACGCCATACTCCCGATATGACTCGGGTTTTCCAAAACCAATCCGCCGCCAAATCCACGCCCACAGACTGCGCCCATATTTTTTCACAAACTCTCTGAGGGTCAGCGGAAATAAGGAAGTGACCCCGGTCGAGCTAATTTAGCGCTGAATTGGCCGAGACCGGACTGAGGAATATCGGGAATATTCCGCAAGGACGGGACTGACCAAGGCAGCCTAAATTAGCAGAACAGGGTTCACTTATCTATTTCCGCTGACCCTCTCTGAGCCCAACCAAAATTCAGGCATCGGTATCTTTCTTGCCCATCCATGTCCGCCGATCACAGCGCAGGGCCACCATGATGTGGGTTTAGGTCAGCAGCAAGCATCGTACCTGCCACATACAAACCAGTAACGCCCTGTTGGAAACTCGGAGACACCACACGATTGGGTTTTGTGACCACTTCAAAGGTCACGGAGACGGCTCGATCACCTCATCGATGCCACACGATCACCACTTCTGTCCGGTTCGATGACCTGGGCAAGGTGTTTGTGGAGCCTGCCATTCAAAAATTTTTGCTGATTTACACCAATTTGAAGCCTGTCGTAGGCGATTCAATCACCTCCGGTGGGCATCACACTGGCCACAAGCTGGTGTTTGTGGAGCCTGGCGTCGAAAAACTTTTGTCGAGACGAGCTATTTTGAGGCATGCGGTAGACGACTCGGCCACCTTGGGTAGGCATCACGGTGGTCACAGGGTGGTGTTTTGAAGGCACCACGGAGTTCCAAAATGGCATACGGATGGTTCTTGACCCGTGTGCAGCACCTATCGCGACAGGTCAGATGGCAACGATATCGACTACTGTCAAAAAAAAATCACCAAAGTCACTTTTTTTAGCAACACATCATTTCATGGACCGAGTGGGGAGATGTCGACATCATCTTGGGTGGCGACAATCTTCAACCGGGTGCTTCCAACACAGCTCCAACACGAGCGACAGTCGCACCTATCTACTCACAGTTCAGGAGAGATACCATGTCTAAAAAATATCTTTATTTTCCTACCCGCATCTTCGACGACATGCTGTTGGCGTTTGCCCAACTGTATGTGTCAAAAAACTGGTCCTTTACCGGCGTGGATCCGGCCCAGCTCGAGGCTGACGCCATTGCACAACGACAGCAACGGGCCGAACTCGACGCCATCACCCTCGCCTACATACAAAAGAAAGCCGATTTTGATCAAAAGCAGTTCGAGCGATACAAACGGTTCGCACAAGCGCTCAACGCCGCTCGCGGCGCGTTTCGCCATGACCGAGTTACCATCGCCGAGTTGGCCAAGTTCAAACTCAAGCCGACCAAACGCCCCACCTCCGTTCCGTCCGACTCCGTCGCCACGAGCGCTTAACTTAGATAACGTTCCACAGTTGGGCACGCCACACAACGGGTTCACGTTGGGGCGTGCTCAACTCCCCATCCAACCTCAGTCGATCTGAATCACACACAAATTGCCTTTGCCACACTGGTTCTGGCATTCGCCGGCGCACTGCGAATCCCACGATGTAGCGCAACAATAAGGATCCATACAACAAACACACTGCTCACAGGTGCAACCATTACACCCTTTTGTGCCAAACGGCTGCGAGAAACACCCGTCGTACCCATCGTTACACTTCTGTTTACACTGATTCTGACATTCGTTTACGCACGTACCGTCCCACGCCGTGTTACAACAATATGGATCCATTGCACACACGCAGGCTTCACAGGGACACCCCTTACATCCCGGAGTGGACGTTGTGAAACAACCCGCGGCAGGCATAGATGGTTTACATTGCCCAGACACACATTTTTCGTTCTTGGTGCAATTGTTGCCGTCGTCGCATGGGATCCCTTCGTTGGTGGACAAATTGATGCAACTGGAAACCCCCTTTAACGTAATGCACGAGTCTGATGTGCAAGGGTTATTGTCATTACAATCCTTCGGAGCATACACACACCCACCCGTTTTGGGACTGCATGTATCCGTGGTGCACCCGTTGTTGTCATTACAAAAAATGGTGCTGCCATAACACTCGCCATCGTCGCACATGTCGCCTGTTGTGCAACTGTCCCCGTCGCTACACGCCTGACCTTGTGGAACCCACGGATGGATACAACCTTCAACCGGGTCGCAGTAATCAAACGTACACGGGTTGCCGTCGTCACAAAACGTCGGCTCGGTCCAAGTACAATTGGCGCCACATTGATCGTCACACAACGCCACACACGAGGCATCCCAGGAGCCGGTACAACAGGACGGCTTAAACTTACAGACACAGTCCTGACAATTGCAGTCCCCACAACCTGTGGCTTTGGTCACGAAACACCCGGGAATGGACGGTGCTATCGTTCCAACACATTTTCCATCCTGACAGGTATCCGGGCTCGTGCAGGGATTGCCGTCGCTGCATTTTGCAATGCTCACCGGTGTGTAAACACACCCGGTTTTGGGATCGCAGGAATCTGCCGTACATGGATTGTTGTCGTTACAGGTGACGGTAGCCCCGACACACGTGGCGTTGGTGCAAACGTCTTTTGTCGTACAGGCGTTGTTGTCGTTACAAGTACCGATTTTGGCCACATGACCACACCCTTTGAATGCATCACAACTATCCGTTGTACACGGATTGCCGTCATCACAATTGAGGTCAAACCCGGCGATACACTTCCCAAACGCACAGGAGTCTTTCGTGGTGCATACGTTACCGTCTTCGCACTGACTTGAGTTAGGGGTATACACACAACCCGCCAGCTTGTCGCAGCCATCATCAGTACAAACGTTGTTGTCGTTACACGTCATACTTCCCGAGCCGACACAGACACCGTTTGAGCAATTATCTTTGGGTGTACAAACGTTGCCGTCATCACACGACAGCAAGTTGTTGGCGTAGGTACACCCCGTGGCTTTGTTGCATCCGTCGGTGGTGCACACATTGTTGTCGTTACAGTTTAGCGCCCCGCCACTCGTGCAGACACCACTCGCACATTTGTCGCTGACAGTACAGGCATTTCCATCGTTACATGGCGCCGTATTATTAGTAAACACACATCCTAACTTAAAATCACAGGCGTCATTCGTGCACACGTTACCGTCATCACAAACCACCGAGGTCCCCGGCACACATTTTCCGGACGAACAAAAATCACCCGTTGTGCACGTGTTCCCATCGCTGCATTCGTTTTTGTTGTTTACAAAAATACATCCCTTAAACGGATCACAACTGTCGTCGGTACATGGATTTTCATCGTTACACACCACCGACTTGCCGGGAACACATTTTCCCGTTGAACAGACATCTCCTGTAGTACAGGCATTTCCGTCCTCACATGCAAGGGTGTTGTTGGCATAAATACAACCGGCGGTTGCTAGACAACTATCTGTAGTGCATGGGTTTTTGTCGTCACAGACCACCTGGGCGCCCGCTTTGCAGGTGCCCGAGGAACACGTATCGCCGGTAGTGCATGGGTTTCCATCATTACATGCGAGGGTTGTAAACGTCGTGGTGCACCCTTTCGCAGGATCGCAACTTGCTGCAATACATGGAGTACCCGTGGGAGGACACACGACGGCCACCCCGGAGACACATTTCCCTGCGCTGCACACATCTCCGGTAGTGCAAGCATTGCCGTCATCACAAGTCGCGGTGCTGTTGGTGTAGACGCAACCTTTGGATGCATCGCAATTGTCATTGGTGCACGGATTGTCGTCGCTACATACCACCGGCTTACCCGGAACACATTTACCGGCCGAACAGAGGTCTCCCGAAGTGCATACCGAGCCATCATCACACGTAGCTGTGTTGTTCACATAAACGCAGCCCTTGGACGGATCACAACTATCGGTTGTACAGGGGTTGTTGTCGTTGCAATCGACGATTGACCCCGGTGTGCATTTACCGGTGACACATTTGTCGCCTTGGGTACAGGCGTTGCCATCATCACAAGCCAACGAGTTGTTGGCATAAACACAACCGGTAGCAATCGCACAACTGTCATTGGTACAGGGGTTGTTGTCATTACACACCACTGCCGCACCGGAAACACATTTGCCTGCCGCACATACATCGTCATTTGTACAGGCATTGCCGTCAGTGCACGGCAACGTGTTGTTGGTAAACACGCAGCCTTTCGCCGGATCACAACTGTCTGTGGTACACCCGTTGTTGTCGTTACATTGTACAGTCGTCGAACCCGCGCAATTGCCGGTGATGCAGTTGTCTCCGGAAGTACAAGCGTTGCCGTCATCACAAGGTGTTGTCACAACAGTATAAACACATCCCTTTACCGCGTCGCAGGTGTCGGTTGTACACACGTTGCCGTCATCGCAGGCCAACGGCGCCCCGGAAATACATTTGCCGGCATTACAAACGTCCCCTTTGGTACAGGCACTACCATCTTCACAAGCCAACGTATTGGGAGCAAATACGCAGCCTTTACTGGGATCACAACTGTCTGTAGTGCATGGATTGGCGTCGTTACAGGTCTGTAACGCGCCAGAAACACATTTGCCTGCCGAGCATTTGTCTCCCGCCGTACAAGCATTGCCGTCGTCACACTGACCTGTACTGTTCACATTGGTGCACCCTGTTTCGGGCGTACACCCATCCACGGTACACGGATTGCCATCATCACATGTCGGCCCGGTGCCGGGGACACATTTGCCACCGGAACATTTGTCGTTGAGTGTGCAGGCGTTGCCGTCATCACACGTCAACGTATTGGGTGAGTTGATACACCCGCTTGTTGGATTGCAGGAGTCGTTGGTACAACTGTTGTTGTCGTTACATACCAAAACAGCACCCGGCACACACTTGCCTGCGACACACTTGTCGGGCGACGTGCACGCGTTCCCGTCGGTACAGTCGAGAGTGTTGTTGGTATAAACGCACCCTTTGGTTGGATCACAAACGTCGTCAGTACAACTATTGTCGTCGGCACAAACCAACGGAGCACCCGGCACACACTTGCCTGTATTACATTTGTCGCCGGAGGTGCAGGCGTTGCCATCATCACACGGCAACGTGTTTTGGGCATAGACGCACCCGGTGGTCGGGCTGCAGGCATCGGTTGTACAGAGATTGCCGTCATTACACGAAAGAGGCTCTCCGGCGGTACATTTGCCGCTCGCACACTTGTCACCGGCGGTACACGCGTTGTTATCTGAGCACGAATTTGTGTTATTTAAGTACACACATCCTTTAACCGTATCACAGGAATCGTCGGTGCAAGGATTTTCGTCGGCACATATCAGACCTTTTCCGGGTACACAAACCCCCGCGGAACATACGTCACCACTGGTGCAGGCGTTGGAATCATCACATGGAAGTGTGTTGGGATTGTTCAAACACCCTTTCACGGGATCACAGCTATCCGATGTACAACTGTTGTTGTCATTGCAATTGACCGCGGCTCCACCAGTACATTTCCCGGCCTGACAGACATCACCACCAGTGCAGGCATTGCCGTCGTTGCAGGGCGCTGAGTTGGGGGTATACACACAACCTTTTGCCGCGTCGCAGGTATCCGTCGTGCACGGATTGTTGTCGTTACAAAGCACTGCGCCGCCACCCACACACTGAGAGTTTTGGCAAACATCGTTGAGCGTGCAGGCGTTGCCGTCATCACACCCCCCCGTAGACGGCAGGAAAACACAGCCCTTTTCCGCGGTACAAGTATCGGTAGTACAAGGATTTTTGTCGTCACAGATCACAGTCGGTGTACCGGAACAGGTCCCGTTTTTGCAACTATCGTCCTGAGTACACGCGTTGCCATCGTTACATGAGGCACTGTTGGGGGTATACACACAGCCTTTGGCTGGGTCACACGTATCATTGGTACAACCATTGTTGTCGTTACAAACCGCAGCAACGCCGCCTTTGCAAACACCGGTTGCACACGTGTCCTGAGTTGTGCAGGGGTTCCCGTCATCACATGCCGACGTGTTGTTGGAAAACACACATCCCTGTGCCGGGTTGCAGGTGTCGGTAGTACACGAGTTGTTGTCATTACAGCTCAGAGTCGTTCCGGAAACACATTTGCCCGCCTGACACACGTCTCCCAGGGTACACGCGTTGCCGTCGTCGCAAGACGCCGTAACAGCAGTGTTCACACAGCCGGTTGCGGGATTGCACGAGTCCACGGTGCAAGGATTGTTGTCATTACAGTTGGGAGCCGCCCCGGAAACACATTTGCCGTCGGTACATTTATCCCCAACGGAACAAGCACTTCCGTCGTTACACGGCAAGGTGTTGTTACTAAATGTACACCCTTTCGCCGGGTCACAGGCATCGTTGGTGCACAAATTGCCATCGTTACACACTACT
>JABWCM010000397.1 GCA_013360285.1 Myxococcales bacterium | reverse complement strand
ATCAGAAACACCGTTGACAGGGCCAACCCAACCGTCATTGGGCGTTGTGCGTGTCGTGTTGTTTTCGAACGCATCCTCATTCTTCACCTCGCCTGAGTTCAATGTCGCCAACCACTCCACCGGTTCTTCTATCGAACCTTGAAACCTTCCTTTGCAGTGTACAGCGGTTGGGAAGCACCTTGTGACACCCCTATCGGTTCTCGAGATACGTTTCATCGGACTCATTTGGCCGGATTTCTGACGGAATCCAGGACATGAATATACGAAGTCCTCCTCCTGGAGCCTACGGGTCCTGCAAGTGAGCCCGCAGCGCAGATTCCTCTGAAGCTGGAGACTACGAGAGGTGACAAGCCAGCAAATTCGGGCACGATACAAATCTTCTCGTCTCCCATGTTGCGTTGGTCATGCCCACGGGCAAAAACGCTCACCATCGGTGAATCTGCTGGCGTTTCAACGTTCTCGCCCGCGAGTGCGTGAGAATCCCGTACCGTATTCCGCTTGACGTAGAAAGCGCTGGCGATCTCATGCGTCACCAGGCTTCAAAAGGACATTACTGGTCAGTGCCACACTCGATGACGCATTGTTTTCCGCTTCTCCAACGCAAAATAATGGCATTCACCTCTTCTCGGACCATATTGCCGAATTCATTAATGATTCCACCCTCGGCTGACTGCTTGACGGCGCCCGGTATTACTTCGGCGATCTCGACCATTCCGCCCCATGTGAAGGCGTCTCGATCCAACGTGAGCAGTATTTTTCTGATGTCGCCCGCTGGGAGAAAACCCACTCCGGCTTCGAGATAGGCGTCAGAATGGGTGTCGATGGCAAAGTCCTCAAATTCTTTTGGACTCCGCTCCAATTCGTCAAAATGGCTGGGGCATGCTGCCCGCCTCCTTTCTATTTTGTCTTGAAGCAAAAAGAACGTTTTTTCGACCCATTCCTGCCCTCTCGGGGAGAGATGAGCTTTCAGACCTCTGAATCTGTTCGCGTACTTGTTCCCGAAGGCCATGTAATAGCGGGGAGGAGCCGGAACCGGGCCAGGATGTCGGTCCAGAAAGTCGTCGTTTCGATCCTTGTAATAAGTCGCCGACCCGGGAGCAATGGGCTTGGGAATTTTGACGTGCACTACAACCGGGCAAGTGGCTCCATGCTCGACCAATTTCGTTGACTTGAGCACCATATCTTAGACCTCGAAGTAGCCATCGATGAGTTCCAGTGTCACCACTTCTTGCTCTGAGGACTCGACGACATCGGTAAGGCCGTCCTCGCCGGTTACACCAGTAATGGTCCGGCCCCCGGCGAGGGTCAGTTTGTAACGTTGGCGCCTCACAGGGCGTCCGTCCATGTACGTTAGAGCAAAACGCCGCTGGTAGGACAGTACGCTATGCGGAGGCCCGCCCGAGCCGCCTTGGTTGCCGACAAAAACATCGCTGCTCCCTTGGACCAACTTTCCACTCCCGCCGCAGTGTTTTGTTGCATCTCCTTTCCTATGGGCTTTCATACCGTTAAAAAACACCCCCGGAGCCCCGGTTGTGGCGTTCCACGTATTGGCGCCACAACATGCGGCATGAACACCGGGGTCCGACACCCTCAGCGCGGACTTGGAATTCACAAATACATTCGGTGATCCGCCAACCGCCGGACCTATTACCGGATGCGCACAGGAAGGGCATCCGTGGCTGTCGCTGGGACACTGTGCTCGGTCGCCGACCCTTCCTTGCTCAGGCATCGTTATTCACCTTTTCCGACTGCGTGTTTGTCAATGATTCGTGCACCGTTATGCGGTGGTTTCTTTGCAACCAAGACGTCACTCGACCGACTTGGCGCAGCGGAAGCCCAAATAGAAAAGTTGAGAAGACGCGGGTACTCCTCCTCGTAGGGATCCCCGCAAGGTCGATCCATCGCTAGGGAAACCTCCCCCTCGTGTTACTCGAAAGACATCGTTCGTACCGCAGGTGTCGGTGTTGGCCAGCACGCAGGGCTCGTCATCGTCGAGTAGTTTAGGATAACAGGTGTAACAATCGTATACCCACTCCCAAAGATTCCCCGACATGTCCAAGACACCATAAGGGCTTTTCCCGGCGGGTTTCGAGCCAACCGGGTTTGTGAATCCCTTGCCACTTTCCGTGCAGTAGTCTAGGAGTCCCGGACCGGCGTGGTAGACCGCCAACTCGCATGTCGGCGGTTCGTCCCCCCAAGGAAAAATTCTCATGGAATCCGTACAGGGTTTCCCTGCCACCGAGTTGAGCGCGCAGCTTCCGCGAGCTGCCATTTCCCACTCTATTTCTGTCGGGAGTCGTTTTCCAAGCCACTGACAGTATGTTTGTGCTTGTTGCCATGAAACACCATTGATGGGGTGGTTGTCCATGCCGGATGTTCCCCAATTGTAGACCGTTTCGCCGGGAACCGTAGGATCGTCGGTTGGAGCTTTGGGTTGGGTGCAGATGTTTGCCTGCACACAGTCGCCGTACTTAGAGACCGTCACTTCCGTTTCATCGATGAAATAAGCGGACAGCGCAACTTCATGCTGGGGAAGTTCATTCGGACTACAATGCGAGTCCTTTGTACTATTGCACCCGACCTGGATTAACCCACATGGGACAAAGACCATCCCTTCCGGAATATTTTCCACCGAATCGGGGCAACTGGTATTTGTCGTCATTTCCCCCGAATCCACGCCACCATCGGAAATCGACACGTCCAGATCCACCGACCCGTCGTTATCTGAGCCGCCGTCCTCGACGGACGCAGCATCTATTGCAACGTCGACCACCGTCGCATCCGCATCAGGCATCGCCACCGCATCGCCCCCACCCGAATCCACCGCATCGACCTGCGTATCTTTTTCGCCAAAGACCGTTCCGTCTCCGTTGGAAACCGATCCATCGAGATCCACCAACCCGCCCCCACCCGAGTCGACCGTCGCGCTCGTCCCATCGGCACCGTTGTCGCCGACGGCGCCCTTCTTGCAGCACAAATAAATATCCGGGTCGTCGGCGCACCCTTGGGTCAGACACAACGCGGCAATCAGAAACACCGTTGACAGGGCCAACCCAACCGTCATTGGGCGTTGTGCGTGTCGTGTTGTTTTCGAACGCATCCTC
>JABWCM010000153.1 GCA_013360285.1 Myxococcales bacterium | reverse complement strand
CGCATATGCTTACAAAGTTTTTCTGTAAGAGGGTGTTTGGGAAAAAAATAACGGCGAGCGAAACAGTGGCCGTAGCGAGGCGGGCCTGCCGACCGAGGCAGGACCGACGCAGTAGGCCAATGGCTCGCGTAGCTTATTTTTTTCCCAAACACCCTCTAAGTTAGATGAAATGATGAACAATCTAGTTGACCTTGGGGTACGAATTTCGTAGTTGTCTGCCATTTTGACGGAAGACCAAGACAGACATGAGGATAGGAATGAAGGTTGCCGGCTCGATTTGTGTGCTGTACTTAGGAAGCGCTTTGTTGGTAGCGGCTTGTGACAGCGATCCTGGGGACTCCAATGGTTCTGGGGAAACCTCTTTTGTGCCAAAAGATTTTTTGTCTGAGTACGTTGAAGTGCGCAACTGCCGTTTCAGCATTGAGCACGATAGCATCAACATCCGCGTTCTGACATCCAGCGAGCACGCCGTTGCCTTTACCGACGGGATTTACCCGTTTCCCGAAGGTACGATCATCGCGAAGGCGGAATATGACGATATGAACTGCTCGGAATTACTTGGAGTGACCGCAATGCGACGATTGGCGACCGGAACTTCACCTGAAACCGGAGACTGGGAGTGGCAGCGGTTGGACGCAGAACTTGTTCCTCAGAGCATCGATCAAAAAACCTGTGCCGGTTGTCACACCGGATGTACGGAAGGACGCGACATGACCTGTACGAATCCGTAACGAGGAAATGTAATGAATATAAGTAAGAAATTCAGTTATTTTATGCCTGTGTTGAGCCTGGTGTTTCTTGTTGTCGGATGTGACTCCAACGATTCCGAACCGGAGTCCGATACCCACGAAAACAACAACGAAATCATTGACTTGAGCTGGTCTGCTGTGGCCAATGACTACGAGCCGGGTGCGTTGTTGAGTATTTGGAGCAACGGAGGCGACGATGTGTGGACCGTCGGTGGTGAAGCAGGCAAACCGTTGGTACTTCATTATGATGGTACAACGTGGGAAAAAATGGACCCCGGTGTAGGTCAGCAATTGTGGTGGGTCCATGGGTTCAAAAACGGACCCGTGTTTGTGGTCGGCGATGGTGGTGCCATTGCACGGTATGTGAACGGCACATGGGAAATAATGAATGACGTGTCGTTGCCCGGGACGACGTTGTATGGTGTATGGGGAAGTGCTCCTGATGATGTCTGGGCGGTTGGCGGTGTGTTTAAGACGCCGGTCGGCGGGGCCGAACCAGAGGGTGATGTTGTGATTCATTATGATGGCCAGTCGTGGAAGCGGGTGTCGGTGCCATACCTCGAATCCAAACCGGCGTCTGCGGCAAAAAACCTATTTAAGGTGTGGGGTGTGTCATCCAAAGACGTTTTTATCGTGGGCGACAGCGGTCTTGCACTGCACTATGACGGTAGCTCGTGGCGAAAAGAGGATACTGGTGTGACGGGCGTGCCGTTGTTTACGGTAAGCGGACGAAGTGCGGATGACGTGTATGCGATTGGTGGTTTTTCTGGACCGGTGTTGGTTCACTGGGACGGTAATGTTTGGACCGAACTGGAGGTTCCGGATGAAGCACCACAAATTATGCAAGGAATTTGGACGGCGCCGAACCATTCAGTGTACATCAGTGGACACTCTGGGTTCACTGCCCGCTTAGATAAGAACGGAACCTGGGAACTTGGACCTCAGTTTACGGAATACGGGCTCCATGCGGTATGGGGGGATGGCGCGGGAGGTCTGTGGGCTGCGGGCGGGGATATCGCGACGTTTCAGACAGACTACACGGGAATTGTAGCCATCGCTGGACGAACCGTCCCGCCCGTTCCTTAGAGGGTGTTTGGGAAAAAATTGCCAGTGAGCGAAACAGTGGCCGTAACGAGTCGGTCGGGCCGACCGAGACCCACCGGAGGCGTACCCAATGGTACGCTGAGGATGGGCCGACCGAGGTACGGCCGACTTAGTAGGCCAATGTTTCGAGTAACGTAATTTTTTACCCAAACACCCTCTTAGAGGGTCAGCGGAAATAGATAAGTGAACCCTGTTCGGCTAATTTAGGCTGCCTTGTTCAGTCCCGTCCTTGCGGAATATTCCCGATATTCCTCAGTCCGGTCCCGGCCAATTCAGCGCTAAATTAGCTCGCCCAGGGTCACTTCCGGCTTGAAGGTGACCCTCGCAGCTCGGCGTATAGGACCTCGCCCTTGGTCAAAATCCGAGCCGTTTTGGAGTCTTCATTTTTTGTTTTGCGTTTCTATTTGCCTAAAAAAATATTTGTTGGTATAAGCGCGCGCCATTTAACAGAGGTAAAGGATCATGTTGCGTAAATTTGTAGTTGTATCGATGTTTCTTGCAGTTGTTGGTTTGGTTTTGGGTTCAGTTGGTTGCAAAAAGGAAGAACCGGCGAAGCCGGCCGCACCAAAAGAAGAGCCTAAAGCAGCGGAACCCGTAGCCGATGCGGCAAAAGAGGAGCCCAAAACTGAGGGTGCCGCTCAGGAAATCAAAGAAGAACCCAAAGCCGAAGGCGCGGCCCAAGCCGCCGTTGCCGATCCCAATGCCGCGCCGGCGGGAGCAGCCGCAGAAGGTGCCGCAGCCGCCGTTGCGCCCACTGGCGATGCCGATCCCGCTTGCACCGCCGCGATGAATACCATTGCGAAGTTAGGCAAAGATGCCGGTGGGCCGGAACTGAATGACGAGCAGAAAAAAGCCTTTCTGACGCAGTGTGCGATGTGGCCGGCGGAAACACGAACCTGCCTCGCCAACGCTGCGGAACCCCAGGCTGTTGCGACGTGTATGCGTGACATGGTTCAAAAACAACGGGATGCCGCCGGCGCAGGTCAACCTGCAGCGCTTCCCGACGCGGGTGGCGCTGCTGCTCCGGCAGGCGGGGCTGCTGCGCCAGAAGGCGGTGCCGCTGCTCCCGCAGGCAATCCGTCTGCTCCTGCAGGCCAACCGGGTGCTGGTCAATAGTTCGTCCCTAGATCGGTCGTTTGGCCCACAGAGCCTTGTGAAAAGACATAAACGCGTCCTGAGGCCGAGAATTTTGTTCCGCATCATTCCCCAAAAAGCAAGACAACTATTGGGAGCGCCCCAAAGGTCACGTAGTTTTTTCCAATCTGCCAGTTGAACATGCCTGGGTGACTGGTGTTTTTTGGGGGAATTTTGGGCCAGCCGGATTTTCGCCGGATCGTCCGGAAAAATCCTGAGTCATATCAGGGGTATGGCGCAGGGTTTTTACGGGTGAGACGGGCAGGGGCGGCCAGGGTGTTGAATTCAACTAAAAATACCACCCACCTAAAACGGCAAAAAGGGCATATTGGGGGATATTTCTGCAAGATCGAATATCCTGACAGTTTGGCCTCAGCCAGTCTTGAATAACCTACGTTCCGATTAGTGGGTTCGGGTAGATAGCCCAAAGGAGACATGACGTGCCTAAGGTACCTCGCATTTTGACGGGACCGCTTCGCCGAGCTCTTGTTATTGAAAATCCTGACCCTAGCTTAGACCACTATCTTACCAAGGCGGGTTTTGATGTGGAGCGGCTCAGTCGAGCTCCCGACGAAGATGCCCTAATTCAAAAACTGAACGAAGGAAAATACGAAATTCTTTTTAAGCGGTCGCGTGTGGAAATCACTCGTCGGGTAGTCGAGTCCGCAGAAACTCTTGCTGCAGTGCAATTGTGCTGTATCGGTGATGATTCTGTGGACAAAGCTGCCTGTGCGGAACATGGGATTCTCGTTTTTAACGACCCGGTTTCCAATGGTCGGTCGGTTGTCGAGTTGGTGATTGGCCACCTTGTTGCGATGTCTCGACGTCTTTATGAGACGGTTCAAAGTTGTGAACAAGGTGTCTGGGATAAATCGACCACCGATCGTTACGAGATCCAAGGTAAGGTTTTGGGCGTTTTAGGCCTTGGAAAAATCGGTCGCCAGGTTGCCCGTGCTTGTGAAGCGTTGGGCATGGAGATTCTGTTTTACGACACTCGTCCGGTTTCTCAGGAGGTGGGGCAAGAGATGGGTTGGGCGATGGCGGAATCATTGGAAAAATTGTTTCGTGGTTCGGACGCAGTGACCGTTCATGTGTCTGCCACGGATATGCACGGCAACAGCAACGCCGGGCTTATCACCCAGGATTTGCTCCAATCCATCGCTTTGGACCGACCCAATCGGGACATCAGCCCACGACTATTTATTAACTTAGCTCGGGGAGTCGTTCATTCGGCCGAAGATCTCGTTTCAGCGATTCAATCCGGCGCCGTAAAACATGCTGCGGTCGATGTCTTTCCCGAAGAGCCGTCGAACAACGGTCCCGGATGGCGGAATCCCTACAGCGGTGAACGGCGAATCGTGTCCACCCCTCATATCGGCGCCGCGACACAGGAAGCACAACCACGGATTGCACGACGGGTGGCAACTACTGCGGAAGGGTACGCCCGCTACGGAGTCGTTCGAGATTGTGTCTTTTCACCACGCACCGCGATTTCAATGCAGGACGAAGCGGATGGTGACACGGTGTTGTTTGTGATTCACGCGACGACCCGTGGAACCAAAAAAGCATTGGATGATGCCATTTACGAAGCCGAGGCGAACAATCTCCGCTCACACCATACGGATTTCGAAGAATGGGGCATCGCACTGGACGTAAACCTCCTGGACCGAGAGTTGTCACGAGCCCAGTTGGATCGTATTATCGCCCGCACATACGAAATCACCGGAGATCCTCTTTCGGTCCGCTTAGTACGCCAAGTACGAGTTCGTTGAATCGGAAATGATCGAGGCAAACATGCACCGCCCATGAACGGACCGATTGTCGTTGTTAACAGCGCTTGGCGCGGGGCACTCGTCGGTTTTGGGTCCTTTGTTGTTGTTTTCCTTTCTGGGCTATATGCACAAGTGCAAGCCTACTCCGATGATACTGAATTCGTTCTGCATTGGGTTGATCGTCTTAGTTATTTAACAGCGTCTCTGTTTTATGTTACCCCCATTTTCTGGAAAACGTGGCCACGGATTGGTCAGGTTGTTGCCACCATCGGCTGTGTCCTGGCCGTCATCGTTGCGATCCCTGGGCTTATCGATCACCCCGGCATTGCTCTTCTCTACATTACGTGCGTGATTTTTGTTCTGCTGGCGATTTGGCCGCCCCGGCTTCCTCCGGCGGTAACGACCTCCCTTGACCTCTGTGTGGAGTCGGGTCGTTCCGGGTACGACTGGCAGGAATTTTCCACCGGTTTCGCGGCGGCTACGTTGCTTACTTGGCTCACCGCTGTTGTCCTTCCGTCTCCACACCGCCTTGATGTGCCGCTGATAGTGGCGGCATTCGAACTGGCGTGTGGTTTTCTCGTATTCTGGAGTGTCCGCCATTCCGGAATTTCTGCGACCCGCCGCCGTTTCTGGACCTTGTTGCTTACCGTTCCGGTAGCGGGTGCGTTTTTTTCTTGGTCGTCACCAGCGGCATTGGTCATCTGGCTTGTTCCGCTTCCGCTTGCGGCCATGATTGGCCCCAGAGTTTCAGAGGTTTTCGTAACCTCCACGAACCGGTGGTGGGAGCCGCTACTCGATCGGCCCGCACCCTTGTTGGTATCCACTTTTGCCGCGATTTGTGCGGTTGGGTGGGTATTGTTATTGATTCCGATATCTTCCGCTTCCGGATATTCGGTTTCGTCGGTAGACGCACTATTTACGTCGATCAGCGCAACTTGTGTGACCGGTTTGTCCACCGTGGATACCGCCACAAGTTATGGTTTTTTTGGACAGGCGGTGATTTTGCTGCTCATCCAGGTAGGTGGGCTCGGAATCATGACGTTGTATACCGCAGCCTTTACCCTGATGGGTCGGCGGTTAAGTTTGCGGCATGAAGGTGCCGTCGCCAATTTGGTTAGTTACGAGAATCGAGGGGACCTGACTGCATCGTTAAAGCGGGTACTGCTCCTGACTCTTACCGGTGAGTTCGTAGGCGCTATGTTGCTGACGGCGTTGTTCTGGTCGTCCGGAGATTCGGCCGGGAGTGCTTTATGGCGTGGTCTTTTTACCTCGGTATCGGCTTTTTGTAATGCCGGGTTTGCTCTTCAATCCGACAGTTTGGTCGGTTATCAAAACAACCCGTGGATTCTTCATACCGTATCCATGCTGATCATCGTTGGAGGACTCGGCCCGGCCGTTGCCGGAGCAGTTGTTCCGCTGGTAAAACGCCGGTATACGCCGCTGCGTGCCAAATTGGCGATTTGGATGACGATATTTTTGCTGTTCGGAGGATTCGTGTTGTACGCGGCCCTCGAATGGAACCACTCGTTGGCTGGCCTCACCGCCTTTGATCGATTACATAACGCATGGTTTCAGTCAGTTACGCTGCGAACTGCGGGATTTAACTCGGTTGACATATCCGCAACCCATGTGACCACTTTGAATCTGATGCTGGCCTGGATGTTTATCGGAGGGTGTCCGGGCTCCACCGCCGGTGGCATCAAAACAACAACAGCCGCTTTGTTGCTTATCGCGGTGTGGGCTGCGATATCTGGTCGTGATCGCGGCACCGCGTTCCGGGTCCGCGTGCCTCACTCGACGGTTTACAAAGCCGCGGCGTTGACAACCATTTCCATTGTGGTCCACCTGGCGGCCTTCAGCGCTTTGGAGCTGACTCAATCCATCTCACCGGGAGCCGCCCTGTTCGAAGTTGTTTCCGCCATGGGCACGGTTGGGCTGACCATTGGTGCTACGGCGCAACTCGACGATGTCGGAAAGGTGATCGTCATGATCTGCATGTTTATCGGGCGTGTCGGCCCATTGACCCTCTTTTTGCTTTTGGGAGACCAGCGTTCCAAAGGGGAGTGGGAGCGACCCGAAGAAGATGTCCCTGTTGGGTAAACCCGAAACACGGAGAAATTAGCAGTGATGGCAAAAAAATCTCAACTGCCACGTTCATTTAACCACCAACAGGCATTGGTGATTGGTCTAGGTCAATTTGGTGTGTCCTTGGCGAGATCGTTGACCCGACGCGGTGTAGAAGTAATGGCCGTAGACGTCAAAATGGAGCGCGTGGATGCGATCAGTGACGAAGTGGCGGATGCGATATGTATGGATGCCGCCGATGAGGCATCCTTGGCCAAAACTGCACCCGGTCGTCGGGATGTGTCTATTTGTGCCATAGGCGATGATTCCAGAGAAAACTCGATCATTGTGACGGCATTGTTAAAACAAATGGGTGCACCCCACATCATTGCCCGCGCTACCGACCCGGTTCATGAACGGATTCTGACGTTGGTCGGCGCCCATGAGGTGCTCAATCCTGAACGGGCGTTTGGGGAACGGCTGGCTGCGCGCTTATCGAGCCAGAATGTTTTGGATGAGATTCCCTTAGGCACGGGCCTTGTTGTATCCGATATTCGTCCGCCGGCCTACGTGGTCGGACGTACGCTGGCCGAATTGGCTTTGCCTCGTAGTCATAAAATGACCGTGGTGGCGATTCGGCGCCCGACCGAAACCGGCGTAACAACTCACCTTCCCGACCCAATGGTCCCAATTGGCCCCGACGAAATTCTGACGGTTGTGGCCGCTCCCGGAGTCGCTTCCGCGTTTGCATCCAGTGGAAAATCTTAATGAAGGTCCAAACGGAAATTCGAATCGGCGTCGGAGTATTGGTAGTCCTACAATTTTTGTTGGCTCTTGGCGCAATCGGACTGCTCGCGCGAATGAGTCCCGCCGTTGATGATGTTGTTCGCGAAAACGTTGTGTCGGTCCACAGCGTCGAAGATATGCTGGGTGCGTTGCTGTACGACGGCGGTGTTGCCGAACGGATCGATGAATTTACTTCGGCGTTGAATCGGGCCAAAGCCAATATTACCGAAGACAACGAACGCCCGGTCCTCGAAGCGGTTGAAGAATTGTCCCATCGTTATTTTGCCGGCGACGGAGCCGTGTTGAACGATTTGGTTGGGCGCTTAAAACAGTTGGGCGACATCAATCGTCAGGCGATTGGTGAAGCGAGTACCACCGTCAGGGGTACGGGGGTTGCCGGCACCTGGGCCGCGGTATTGTTGGCCCTATTTGGCTTCGGTCTCAGTATCGTGTTGGTCCGTCGAATGACACGAAGGATATTGTGGCCGTTACACGAGCTGCGGGAGACAGTAGCCGGGTATGTTCGCGGCAACACGATGCGCCGCTGTATTGTGATGCCCGCAGCCGCCGAGTTGGGAGAAGTAGCACGCGGGCTCAACGCCGTATTGGACGGTATCGTACTTCAATCCAAAACCTATTCCGGCGCTGCCGACCCACGCGGTCAGGATAGAGCGGTGTTGTTGGAGCTTTTGGACCACCATGAAGTCCCAACGGCCATTGTCGATGGTGCCGGAACGGTCGTCGTCGCCAACCAATCTGCACAACAGATTCTCACCGGTTCCCAGAGCGCCGAAACAGCGGTTTTGTTGGCCAACGTTGTCCAAGGAAACCTATCCGACTCCGTCGTTGTTGTACAACCCATTTCCCGAGCAACCCCGCCGTTGTGGATGATACAGTGGAATGCATTTGCCGGCGGAATGAGAAGACCGGTAATTTAAGCAGTTACCACCCCTGGTGCTTATTCTTCTTCCAACTCCAACTCAACGGAATCCAATGTTGCCGCCGAGTCCCAAATACTGTCGCCTTCGTCCCAGATCCGAAACCTCAATGTAACCGGTTCTTTGGTGCCTGCATGGCTGCTGACGTCCAACTCTCCGTCTTTCCACCCCGTGTGATAGGTCCCGTCGCCATAAGATTCGTTACCTTGATCGTCGGTACACTTTTGTGGCGTAGAAAAATCGTCGCCGTCGGCAAACATGTCCCCACCCAAAAAGGTCCATGCCGATGAATTGACCGATTCCGATGCGCCCTCGGATAAGATAACACCGTCTTTGTCGACCAGCTCTGCCTTAAACGTGTCGTCGTAGGCCGATCCGACCCAACACATCGCTTCTTCGGTGAGCATATTGTATTGAAATCGTACCGATTTTACTTTTGCCGGTAAACACATCGTTTGTTGTACAACACTCTCGGTCAACCCACCCCCATAGGTACCCAGCCCCGTGCTGATGATCGCCATAAACGTACCGTCGGTCGGGGTCACATCACCAATGGCCGACAATACCCGATAATCTCCCGTTGACGTCCAACCCGCAGTCGACCCCTTTTCAAACCCGCCATTGATAATGGGCGGAACGTTGAGATTTGTTTTGGTGGCCGCCGGGAACAAAACAATACGTGCCGGTTCGGGATCGGCAGCGTCGTACGCCCCGTTGGTACCATCGCCGGCCCCGTGGGGCGCTGTGGAGTTGGTCACTTCGCCATAGTTGGCCACCGCGTCATCAAAAGCGTCTTTGATCGACTGCACGGTGGTTTTTTCGTTATCCGGATCGGTTAACGGCAACATGGAGTTTTTTGCAAAGTTCCTTGGGTCGGGGCCGAATAGGGCCTCACCGTGGCGTTTTGCCCAGCCGGCGTAAACATAATCTGAATAACCGACCACTGCCGCGGCACCTTTTTCCAGAAAAGCGTCGGCCAAGGTACTGTTGTAAGCACTGCGGCATGAGCCGAGATAAACGATGCTTTCGGGAAACGTACTGTTGTACCGGCGGACAAAAGCCGGGGTAATCACATAGGTTCTGGATGCGGTAATCGCGATTCGATGTTGTAATAGGTCCGCTTCGTAAATCCGTCCGATATCGTCGGTGGTTTTGTATCCGGTCAACAACACGGGCCAGGATAGATCCGCAAAAAACGGAATCGTATAATTTGGCGCTGTGCCGGCCTGATCTCCCCACAAATCGTTCCATAGGCTGAACAACCCATTGTACCAGTTGTCTCCATGAGTCGAAATGATGATGATCCCGTGATTACTCAGGTTTTTGAACGAGTCCGGTGTTACGTTACGGCTCAAGTTGGTGTCATTTTTGATTTCCTGTGTTTCAAATTTGGGACATACCGACTTTTTGATCAAATCCCACGCGCCCGAATAGTCGTCGGCGGCACCAAAATCCCACAGGTAAGGACCAAGATAGATAGCGGACTTGCTGCCGATGGCATCAGGGTCTTTGAATTCGTCCAATGCGGCAACCAGTTGGCCCCAACGGTTGTCTGCGGGTGCTTGGTAGGCATTTGCCCGACTCGATGACGTTGCTCGTCCCCCTTTTCGGTTCATGTCGGTACCAGAGTCTGCATCCGGAGCATCGATTTCTGTCGGCAACACTCCGCCCAAGATGCCGTTATCGTACACATACCAAATTCCCGAACCCTGTTCGCCGATTCCGGCTACCCGAATACCATCGATCGTTTCAATACACGTCTTGGCTACATTAAGGTCAGGGTTGGTATCATAACAGGCTTTGGCAAGGTCTGGAATGGTCTGAGTAACTTTGGTCCAGTCTTCATCCGTCATATGTGCCAGCACTCCCACTGACGATACGCTGGACTCGGCGTCACCGACAACCGCTTGAAGATAAACATACCCCGCAGAAACCTCGTTCAAGGTGATGATCGTGCTGTAAACAAGGTCTCCGGCGATATCATCACCATGACCTGCCGCATCACCATCGTCAACCAGTTCGCCAACCTGACCCAAGACCGTTCCCCCGTCGGCGGAACTCATTCGTTGCAAAAACACCTTTGCTGCCGGCCTGTCTAAGGTAATACGCACCGTCACTTGGCATTCTGCAGCGTTGAGACATCCCACAAATACGGTGTCCGGGCTCACAATAAGCGATGTAGTAAACTCGATTTTGGTTTCCGATTGATCGTCACCACAACGGCTGACGGCCAACCCGATGAAAACGACCAACAACACGATCTCCATTCTCCGAAACATAATGTCCTCCTTCGGTGCGGACGGGTTATTCAGAACCTTGGGGGAAAGGTAACTGAACAAACCAAGATGGGTGTTTTTGCCTCGTCCCCGGAAAATCCCGCTACGAAGATTTGTGAGAAATCCGAGTTAAGGAATATTCTTACATATCTTTCAACGACGGCGGGGATCGATGCACCCAAAAAGCGCGTTTTCCGGTTCATTTTCATTTCACGTAACACGTCGTACGCACCTCCTTGGGTTCCATTTCATTCATCAAGGGCAAACCTGACGCCTCCCATGGCAAAGTAGGCATAGGTCGACACTTTTGACAGGGGATGTCAATCGACTTGGACACAAAAAATAAGTCGCTGATAAAACCGTGTTCGGCTGGGAGAGGGTCAGCGGAAATAGACAAGTGCACCCTCGATCGGCCGCTTTTGGCCGGCTAGTCCCGGACCATCCGACTCAAAATCGGCTCGACCCGGGTCACTTCCTTATTTCCGCTGATCCTCTCAGAGTTCCAGTGCGCCGATTTGGGTTGTTTTTCCATCTATTATCTGCCCATCGGCAACATGATCGGTTGACCTTTCGAACCTGGACCAGTCATGTAACACGCCGACTGGTCGTTTGTGTCGTAAAATTTGTTTGCAGGGTCCACAATATAGTTGTACTTGTCCTTACTTAACCGGATTTGATACCACAAATTGGCACCATTTTGTGCACCCAGCTAGTTCGCGTGTTTCGTTGCTTGCGCTGCGTCTCCTTCGAGAAACCCTGTGGTAGTTGCCACCGAAATGTGAGGGATTTGGCGAGACTGCCCGGGCACGTTGTAATAGGTGTGTGGTGTTTTTCGATGAAATTTCTGTCATCGCCGTATTTTGCCGCCTCGCCCGCAAAAATCCCTGCGCCCTATTCCCGATATGACCCAGGATTTTTCCGGACGATCCGGGTCAAATTCGGCTTGCCAAAAATTTCCCTAAAAAACACCAGCCACCGAGACTTCTGGCAGGCCGACGTGTCCAAAGGCTACCGGCCGGAGACCACGCGCGGTTTGACCGTCGCCGCCAATGACTGTCGGAAAATCCGGATCGAGCCACGTCGAGCCACACCCAATACCGTGCGCGGCTTTTCTCACAAACTCTCCGACCCCGCGAGAGATGATGGTTACGGGCATTCCAGTATTTCATTACTGGTGTGCATACTGCCGCTGCCTGGGACCCCATCCTTGGGGTCGTACCCCTGGATTGCAAGAATGGAGTTCTGCGGCGTTTTCACCACGGCGTGGCCCGCTCGATAGGTCGTCATCGGATTCGCGAGGTGCCAGACGTTATCCGTTTCGTCAAAATACTCGCATTGTTTCAGGCTCGTCCAACCAGCGTAGCTTCCGCCCACCACCATGACGTGTCCGTCGTCCGTGATGACCCAACCCTGCAGCGCGCCGGGCGTGACTCTGCCGATGTGCATAGGGCCCACATCGGTCCATGAATTGATCCCGGGATCGTACACCTGACATTCGACCCACGCGGCCGACGTACCGGGCATACTGCCGCCAAAGGACAATACTTTCCCGCTGGGCAATACAGCTAGGTTGGCGCCATGTCGGCCGAATTTCATGGAAGCCGCCTCCCACCACGAGTCGGTCTTTGGGTCATAAATCTCGACAGAGTTGCTGTAAGGATTTCCGGCGCGGACTCCCCCTGCTACCATGATTCTGCCATCGGCCATCACCGCGATGCCGTGCGTGCTTCGCGGCTGCGGCATGCTCTTCAGAGCGGTCCACGCACCCGGGGCCTTAGGATCCAGCATCCAAACGCCGGCGACCGCGTCTGTCCAACCGCCTCCCTCGGGAGCGCCCCCGATCGCAATAATTCGCCCGTCGAGCAGTTGAACCGCCCTCGTATACTGTGCCGGTGGGTTCGCCGGAGTTGTCCAGTAGTCTTCGGGGTGCCAGATCTCCGACGCCCCTAAGCCCCCGACAACGACAACGCTTCCGTCGGGCAATACATACGCAGTTCCAACATAGTGCGGAAAAAAGCTAGCTTTCTTCTGCGACGACGTGCCATTGGAAACATCCACGACCCGTGTTTCCTTGGATAGGTTACCGAAGCCGACCTGTCCACCATGAACGAACAGTGCCCCGTTGGGCATGACTACCGCCGTGACACCGTCGCGCCCACCCCAACCAATTTCGGGAAACGATGCCCAAACCCCGTCCACGATATTGCCTCCGCCTGAGCAGCCCTTGCCGCAGTCGACGGGATTGACTCCGGGTAAACACGCGCTGGGTAGGACATCGGAGTTGGGTCCCCCGGGCGTACCGCTGTTGCCGTTGACGCCATATGGGGCGCTGGATACGACCCAATTGGATGCCGAATTGTTGTCTCCCAGTAAATCTCCTAGTGCCGTGGTTTTTCCCGGAACCATCGGGAATTCACCAGCCGCATATTCGACCCGGTCAACTTCCGCGCCGGCCTTGTTCAGCAACACGATTTTGTCCGAGGACGCCAGGGTGAAGTTGTTGAACACGTATCCGACAACGGCACCGCCATTTGTCGCCACGTTATCGGTTGACCCAAGGACCAAGTATCCACCGGCCGGAACAAATAACGCCCCCCCCGGGTCTATGACGTGGAGATCATCGGACTCGTCGGTGATGACCCACCCGCGGACGTTTACGGCCGCATTTCCCAAGTTTGTGAGCTCAAACCACTGGCCTGCGCTTCCCGCCTCGCTCCCATTTGGCTGGAGCGCAATCTCGCTGATGATTAAACCGCTGCCGGCAAAAAGCGGACACGATTCCACTCCGTTGCATGGGTCCTGGTCGTCACACGTCGCGTTGACCGTCGCGGCGTTCTGTTCATCGATTGTCCCGTTGCAGTTGTCGTCAAAGCCGTTGCATAGCTCCAACGCTTCTTTGCCGACATCCGGATCTTGCGGCGCACAGTCCGAGAAATCGAAATCACCGTCGCCGTCGATGTCCGTTTGGCAAGCATCGACACATTGGTCCCCATCGGCGTCCATGCTTGGGTTGAGAGTGATTCCCAGCACGAAACCAATCCCCAGCAGGGTGTCCGAGATATTGATCACGTGATCGCAGTTGAAATCAGGTACGAGGCCCGGACTTCCTGGGGCCTTGATGCATGGCGGAACCGAATCGGTTTGCCCTCCCAGAGACCAGAGTGTCGCAAGAATGCTGCATTGAACGTCTGATACCAACGCTTTTCCATCCGAATCCATGTCTCCCGGGGGGAAGAGACACGTCGCAACCACCGGGTTCGCGAACCCGATCCCACACAGGACTATGGCCATGCGCAGGGCTGGACGCGACGATATGAGACGGCTCTTCGGCAAGGTTATGGGTCGATTGAGCATGGTGTTTTCCTCCAGAAGGTTCTCTTGGCCCGGCTCGGCGCGGTGACCCCGCGTGTACGAGTTGCAAGGCCGACAAGTGGATGGCTGAATTGTAAAGGATCAATCGGAGTGCCCACCGAAAGACCCCGCCGCCGCACGGGTGTAGGCACGATGGTCCGTGCCGTCGTAACGTCGTGCCGGCCCAGCCGTGGTCGCAATGAGTCTGTGAAAAAATACTGGCGCGACCTGTGGGCGTGGATTTTGCGCCGAATTGGTTTTGGAAAACCCGAGTCATATCCGGGTAGTGGCGCAGGGTACTTGGAACCAAGGCGGCCAAGAGCCATCGGCCAAGGCCTGCGCAGCTATTTTTTCACAAACTCTTTGCGAATCCGCCCGGCAATGTCCGGGTTTCCCACTTGATGGCATCGACAGCGGCGCACAGGTCCGGTGCGCCTGGCGCCGGCGCCGTTTCCCAATGTCCAACTCGACAGCAACTCCGCCGCCGTCCGTCGGCTGCGCGGCTCTCTTGGCAAACTCCCCGTTGAGCACGTCCGTGCGTGCATTCAATCGTGATTTGTAGGTTGCGCCCAACCGGGCCGTGTTGTCAACTGCGGATCCCATCCCTCGAAACCAGCGCGTACGGCCCCATCGACCCCCATTTTTGTGAGGTTTTCGGTAGCAATTTATGCAGCGCCGTCCCTTGTCCGCTGTCGACACCCGCCCCCGGCCCCGACCGTTCCCATTCACCGCCCCCGCGTCGCTCTCCCGTTGCCGAATCGTGCACCGCCGCCGAATGCCCCCAACGCCGGTAAATACCCCGCTGACGCTGGTTTTCCGCAACTTCGGTTACAGAGCCGCAACCCAATTCGCTCCCCAGAAAAATGAGTGGTTGCGCCCAACCGAAAGGCGGCCACCAATAATGGCTCCATATCGTGGCGGGTGCGCCGGGATGGATCCAAGAACAGTACGTGTGGAGGCAAAATGAACGATTGGTATCGACGATTCATCGCTATCCGGATATTTCCCACTGGGAGAAGGCTGTTTACGTTCAAGAATGTGCGAAAGGCAGCGGACGAGTTGGGGATGACCGCTTTGGTTCAAGAGCTGGAGTCGGCCATTGCGGCGGATTCGAAGTGTCTCGATTTGGAGCGGGCGTGGCGGGCGCAGCTTGGTGCCGGCACAGCCCGTGGGAGTTCCACGGAAGTCGACGCCCGTGTCGATCGGTTGATTTCCGCGATCGTCAGTCAACTCCAGCACATGGAGCGGTCGCTGGACAAATCGAACCCCAAGAAGAAGCGGGCGGCGGACTTTCGGACGAATTGGTTTCCGGGTGGGGCAGGGGCGCTCACTTCGCTGCCTTTGGAAGAAGAGTTGGAAGAGGTACACGGACTCCTTGTGGCGTTTGAAGACTCCGAGATCCAGGAAGACATCGTAACGCTGGGCATTTTCCCTTACGTCGACGAACTCCGCGACCTTGCCCCGAGTTACCGAGCGGAAGTGGAGACGCTCCCGAAACAAGCGGTCGTGTTCGCAACGGTCATGGAGGCGCGGCGCGCCGGGCAACGCCGGTTGGCAAAACTCGTGGCCTACATTCTGGGCACCATGGATGAAGCGATGACCGACGAAGCCCAAGACGAGCTTCTGGCGCCGATCCTGGATCAAGACCGCCGCCTTGCCGACGCCGCTCGATTGGGCCACAAAGTGCCCGACGTGGACCCGGACACGGGCCAGGACTTGCCGACGACGACGTCGACCGGTCCCGCCGGCGCAGCAACGGCCTAGGTGTGTGGTGTTTTTCGATGAAATTTTTGTCCTGGCCGCCTTTGGCCGCCTCGCCCCCCAAAAACCTTGCGGCATATTCCCGATATTCCTCAGAGGGTGTTTAAATATTTATCCTCGGCGAGCGAGCCTATGGCCGTAGCGAGCCTGTTTTGCCGACCAAGGCCCACCGCAGGCGTGCCAAGCGGCACGTC
>JABWCM010000152.1 GCA_013360285.1 Myxococcales bacterium | reverse complement strand
TACCCGAAGGTACGCTGAGGATGGGCCGACCGAGGCAGGACCGACGCAGTAGGCCAATGGCTCGCGTAGCTTATTTTTTTCCCAAACACCCTCTTAGGGAATTGTTGAGACCCTTGTGGGTTTTGGGGAGCGACATGATGGTCGCCCATCTTTACGAAACGATCGCCTCTACGCGGTTAGGTTAGATGAATTGAATGAATAAGTACTGAAAAATCCGCAACTTCCAACCCCGTGCTTGTGAATGTTGTTTCGGTATGTAACACCGTGCCACCAACCAATGGGGGTACGAACTAAAATGAGGAGAAAAATATGAAACTCAAGGTGATGTTTGCGGCGATGCTCGCATTTTCAACGGCTTCGGCAACGGCCACGTTTGCACAGCAGCAACAACCGGAATTGCCGGCTCCAAGCCCGGCGGCCACAGTAAAACAACGTGTCGGACTGACCGACGTCACGGTGGAATACTCCAGCCCCGCGGTCAATGGACGGAAGATATTTGGCGAATTGGTGCCATATAACGAAATGTGGCGCACTGGTGCCAACATGGCAACCAAAGTGACGTTTTCTCGCGACGCAATGGTCGCGGGGAAAGCCGTTCCCGCAGGCACGTATGCGTTGTTCACCATTCCGACGGAATCGGAGTGGACGGTGATTCTGAACAAGAAGGCCCAGGCATCCGGAACGACCGGCTATGACGAAAAAGAAGATCAGGCACGGTTTACCACGAAACCAACCACGATTCCCAAACGGGAACGGATGACATTCCTGTTTGCAGACACGACAGACACCACCACGTCCCTCGATTTGGAATGGGATACTCTGAAACTGTCGATTCCAATTCAGGTAGATACCACCGTCCAGGCGATGGCGAACATCGACCAAGCATTGGCGGCGGCTTGGCGTCCTCACGCAAGTTCTGCACGTTATCTCGCTGAAAACAATGGTGATTTGGCGAAAGCACTAACGTACATCGACAAGTCGATTGCTATTGACGAGAACTGGTTCAACTGCTGGATCAAAGCCGACATTTTATCCAAAACCGGCAAAAACAAAGATGCATACGCCTGGGCCAAAAAGTCCTATGACCTTGGATTAAAGGCAGACAATTTTTTCTGGAAGGATCGGGTCGCAAAGGCGATGGAAGACTGGAAAAAATCCAAATAATGGGATAGTCAGCTTCGATCACAACAACCGACGTTCATCTCAGAGAGGGTCAGCGGAAATAAGAAAGTGACCCTGGGCGAGCTAATTTTGAGTCGGATGGTCCGGGGCCGGACCGAGGAATATCGGGATTATTCCGCAGGCCCGGGACTGGACAAGCCGGCCAAAAGCGGGCGATCCGGGGTCACTTATCTATTTCCGCTGACTCTCTCAGTGTCCGGCAGCCAAATCTTCAATGATCCGTTCATAGCGGGTCACCAATCCATCGAGACGAAACCGCTCATTGACACGACTTCGTGCCGCCAATCCCATTTGGTGGCGCCTATTTTTGTCGTCGATCAGATCGATCACACTTTGAGCCATCGCAGCCGTGTCGCCGACCGAGTGCAAAAATCCCGTAACCGAATCCTCGACCACCTCGCGGATACCACCGGCGTCGCTGCCCACGACCGGTAAACCGGTGCTCTGCGCCTCGAGTGCTGCCAGCCCGAAACTTTCGTTTTCACTTGGAAAAAGAAATATATCCGCCAATGTGAGCCACGAACCGACGTGCTCTTGTTTCCCGAGAAACGCAACGCGATGCCACAGGTCATGTTGGCGGGCAAACGCTTCGGCCCGGGAGCGATCCGGACCATCGCCAACCAACACCAGTACGGCATTCCGAACGGAGGCAACCCGCCGGAAAATATCCAGGACATCGGCAATCCGTTTCACCGGTCGGAAGTTGGAAACGTGAATCAACACCGTGGCATCGCCATAAATATCGGTAACGACCTTGGGGCAGCGGTAAAACAGCGCGGCGAGATGCGATCTATCAATCACCGCCGCTGGTCTAAACCGATCCATATCGACAAAATTGGGCACGACTTCGATAGGAAACTCGGGCGGGATAGACAACTTGTTGTAGGTCTGGTCACGCAAGGACTCGCTGGGAACCGTGACAAAATCGCTTTGAAGAATTGAAAATCGGGTAATCGCCAAATAACTTGGGTCAGAGCCAACCAAAGTGACGTCCGTGCCATGTAAAGTGAGTAAAATCTTTGGTCGACCATTGCCCAATATGGCTTTTGCCAAATATGCACTTGTTGCATGAGGAATGGCATAATGAACGTGCACAATGTCCAATTGCTCGTATTGCACGACTTCCACAAGTCGGGAAGCCAACGCCAATGCATACGGGGCCGACGGAAACACTGGGTAATCCTTCGCTTCGACGCCATGAAAAAAAATGTTGTCAAGACCGGGTTCAAGACGGGTCGGCATTCCGGTACACACAAAGTGCACACGATGGCCTCGTTTTGCGAGTGCAACCCCCAATTCGGTCGCCAATATTCCACTGCCTCCGACGGTGGGAAAACATACAACACCTATATTGCTGGGCATCGGTTACTCGTTATGACGTAAATTGGGAAAAATTCAGGGTTAACGGCACGTGTTATGTTTACAATCCGACATCATGCCGGCTTTTTTAAGTTCGACAAACAATGGCGAATCGAAACGATGTGCAGAAAAATGGCCATTGGCACAACAAAAGTAGGGAGCCAAATATAAGGAAAATCAGCGATCACCGTATTGGGCGGTGACGTATCAAACACCTGAAATGACGTTGGAGCGGCCAATATTCCGTGTGTCGCCACATTGATTACAAGGGCCAAACCCGCCATGTTCCATACAAAAACCCATCCCCACTTCTCGTACCCCGGTTTCATCCACAACCGGGTGACAATGGGTGCCGATAAACCCACGATCATGTCAAAATTACGTCCTTCGAATGTCAGTAGCTTCGGGAGACTGTTGTTCAGAAACAGAAGGTACAAGATGATTTCCATCACAATACGAAACGACTGCAACCCGACGATCACCCGCGGATTGCAGTGGTCGTAGGTTTCACGAAACCAGTGTCCTAAACCCAACAGCAAAGTGCCAACAAGAGCCGGGGCAACTACCAATGCGATTTTTGGTGGTGTCGATTGAAAATCGCTAAAAATTCCGCGCATTGCAAGAAATCCGGTCAACAAAAACCACCCAGCCAAACCGATACGTGGCCACAGCATGACCCTGCGAATGTTTGCTGCCGTGTATTGTCGCTGAGCCAACGCCCAGCGGAGGAGCAGAAGCAGCGCCGTATAAAGAAACACGACCAAGAGAACAAAAAGAAATGAAATGAACTTTGGGTGTATCATCGTCGTGTATCGTCCGCCTCCGGCCAGGTTCGGTTTTTGCGTTTCACCATCGCCAACATCTGTTTTTCTTCGGCGCCGATAATATTGAGCCACCGAAAACCGATGGCGAGCAAACCCAGCGAAACCACAAGCCCGATTACCAATCCGAGTGTACCCGGCAACAGAAATCGAAGGGGCAGACCACCAAGAGCAAACAGACAGGCAGCGGCAGTCTTAACCAGCTTTTTCCACGGAAACGCCAATCCGCCCAACATCCGCGATGCCAAACTCAACGTGATGGGGGAAACTATGGTAAGCGTGCAGAAAACCGCACCAAACGCCCCCCAAAGGCCATAAGGCGGAATAAGTAGTACGTCTAAACCAATGTTGACAACAACCGACAGCACTCCAAGCGGCAAAAACCACGGAGATTTGTCACGCACAAACAACGCCGTTGAGATAGGAATAAATACCAAGGGAAATGCGTGGAGCAACGAAAACGCACGTGCCACGGCTGCGTGGGGTTCGATTGTCGGGCCAAACAACAAAACCAGCAGCCGATCCGCCCAACAAAAACCCAAAGTTGCGAGAGGCAGCGCCAAAACGAGCAACAACGTAAAATATCGCCTCATCGCGTCGTGTAGGGTTTGCCCCTTGGCAACCATTTCGGAAAAACCGGCCGTGACCATGGGTGCCATAGCCAATGGAATCAACTCCATAGCCAATTGTGGATAGGCATAGACCAGATCGTAGGCCCCGGCTATCTCCAAACCATGGTACCTCGCTACAAAAAAGACCTCGCTTTGCCTTTGGACGACCAACGCAACGATGCCGTCGGCAACGACAGCCGACGAATAAAGCAGTTGTTTTCTGAGCGGCACCACCGTCGACAAAGCAGCAAACCGTTGATGTCGGCGTGGTGCATCGTCGTTGCGGTGTGTTTCTTTTGCAGCATACCATAACCACGTCCCTCCAAGCAGAAACGCACCAGCCTCGGCAAGAACAACCGCGGGAACCTGCCAGCCCACGTGCAGCACAACTATCGTGGCTCCGATCCACACCACGCCACGAAGCGTCGTTGCAACCGCGACTGATTTTGTACGAAACTCAGATATGGTAGCGGTCGAAATCGTCTGAAAAAAAACCATAGCGGCTGTCAATCCGACTACAGTCCATGTAACGGGCTCCAGATTAAACTGATTTTCTTTTGCACCAACCAATTTGAAAAAATCCTGCCCAAACCAAATCGCAATTCCGGCGCCCAAGACCATCAAACCCAACTGCACCAACAAGGTCCGCTTCACCAAGGCGAACGCGGCCCAGTCCCCGAGTTTGGTGCGGGCTTCCGGCAGATAACGTGTCAATGTGCGTTCGAGACCAAAACCGCATATCAGAATCAGCAACAAAATGGCGTTACGACAAACCGACAACAGGCCGAACGATTCCTCCGATAACCCCCGGTAAATCCACGCCGAAGTGGTTACCGTCGCGGTTAGTGTTACAAGCCGTGTTAACAAAGTCCACGGTGCCGCTCGGCCAATGTTCTGCCCCGTCGTCATGCCGTGTTACGTCCGTGGTTGAAAACTCCCGGGCAAGTGAAATTGTTACGCTGATCCACGAGCTGTTTCCTGTGTTGTGCTATGAGCTTGTGAAAAAATAGCTGAACGAACTTGGACGGGTGCTTTTGTGCCCCCTGCCCAGAAAAAAACCTGCGCAATATTCCCGATATGACTCGATTTTCTTCCGGGCCGAGGGAACAAAATCCCCGCGTCCAAGTCCGTCCCCAACTTTTTTCCCAAGCTCTATGTTTTGCGACGTTACGTTCGACGCCGAATTGAGAATGTGAGTGTGCAGTATGGGTGATGAACCTGCAAGGACCACACCGGGTCGTGTGGTTGGAAACTGTTGAACCGCACGCAACAGAAAAACTGGTTGTAACCGTTTTGAATTTTCCTTCTTCAGATTGGCACGAATTTGTGGCATTCTGTATGCAGAACCACGGACGAGCCGCTCCACAACAGAGCGGATTCGCAACGGCGAATGACCCGAATGAAACCATTTGAGGACAAAGTCTAGTCAGTCTCACCGTTATTGCTCGGTGACTCAGGTAATCCATGACCCAGCACCCACGCTTAAACCTCCGATTCTCACGCAGCTTCCGCTACACGCTGCTCACTCTGGTCGTGTGGACGATTCCGTTTGCGTGCACGCAGGACAGCACCGATTCAACCCTTCAAGTTGGCGGTGGTCCCGAGCCATTGGGCGAATATTCGAACGACGGCGAAACCGGAACCGACGCAAACGGAATTCCGGACAGCGGACAAAAAGAAGCAGATTGGGGTGTGGGAAACAACGATAGTAGTCCTTCCTGGTCAGATAACGCTGAGACGGATAAGGACGCAGAAGATAGTTTATCGGGTGCAGATGTCGCCCCAGACCTGTCTGAACCTGATATTTCCGACATCGGCGGAAACGAAGAAGTGTCACCTGAAGATGGGGGAGTACCGGATGGCGGTCAACCCATTGAGGATTTCACGCTGTCGGATACGGGGGAGGACGCCACTGTCAACGACGTGGTTTCCGAAGATACGTTGATGGCGGATATTCAGGTCGTCTCCGAATGCCCGGAACCGCAATGTATACTGTGCCGACCTTGTTTAGCAGATGCGGATTGTAACTTAGACGGAGTGCTGACCAACCTCTGTATACCGTTTGGTCAAGACGGATCGTTCTGCGGTGTCGGTTGTGCGGATGCGCAAGATTGTCCGAACGGCTATGCCTGTGAAGACCTAGACGGTATCACACAGTGCATTCCCGAAAATTCGCAGAGTTGTCCCTGTTCAGAAGGCTTTGGCGAGGCAGTCACCCAATGTTATGTGAGCAACAACTCAGGCTTATGTGAGGGAATACGGACCTGCAGTGAGCCCTGCCCTGCCAAAACACCCGCACCGGAGACCTGCAACGGCCAAGACGACAACTGCAACGGCTCGATCGACGAAGACTTGGGCACCCAACTTTGCGGCACATCGGTTTGTGAACACGAATTGGACGTATGCGTCGACGGAAAACCCACGGTTTGCGACCCGTTTGCCGGCGCTTCTCCGGAGATATGCAACGGTCAAGACGACGACTGCGACGGCACGGTGGACGACTTAGGAACGATTTCTTGTGGTGTGGGACAGTGTTCAAAAAGTCTACCCGCATGTGTCGATGGTATTGTGAACACCTGCGATGCAATGCTTGGTTCGTCTCCGGAAATTTGCAACGGGTTGGATGACGATTGCGACGGGGAAACGGACGAAGATATCGCGGAAATCAGTTGTGGGCTTGGCGAGTGTTCTCATTGGGTTGACGGCTGTATCGACGGCAAACCAGGTATATGTAACCCGGTAAACGGTGCCGAAAACGAAATTTGTAACGGGCTGGACGATGACTGTGACGGTGATACCGATGAAGATCTCGGAGCGATGCCGTGCGGAATCGGCCCATGCGCCCACGAAGTTCCGCTGTGTGAACTGGGTCAACCTGGTGAATGTAATCCATTAGCCGGTGCCAGCCAGGAAACGTGCAACGGAGAAGATGACGATTGTGACGGCGAAGATGACGAAAACCTCGGGCAAATCACGTGTGGTGTTGGACCATGTTTACATAGCGTCCCGGCGTGTTCACAAGGCGTAATTGGTGAATGCGATCCACTTTTGGGCTCCAAACCAGAAGTCTGCAACGGTACCGATGACAACTGCGACGGCGAAGTAGACAACGGATTGGGAAATCTCACCTGCGGAACAGGGGCATGTCTACAAAGTATCGCTGCGTGCACCGGAGGTATCCCTGCGGTTTGTGATCCGCTGAATGGCTCGAAACCCGAAACGTGTAACGGAATCGACGACGACTGTGACGGCGAAATCGACGAAGACCTGGGACAATTGACCTGCGGAAAGGGCGTTTGTTTGCACTCCGTACCGGCCTGTACCGGAGGCAAGATCGGCGTTTGTGATCCACTGCTTGGATCCGGTATCGAGATTTGTAACAACATGGATGACGATTGTGACGGCGCGGTCGACGAAGATTTGGGACAATTGACCTGTGGAAAAGGCCCCTGTTTGCATAGCGTTTCGACGTGTACCGGCGGTGTGGTCGGAGTGTGTGACCCACTGGCCGGGGCCAAACCGGAAATCTGCAACAGCGTGGACGACGATTGTGACGGCGCAGTAGACGAGGACCTTGGAATCATCGAATGTGGTCAAGGCAAGTGTTTTAACCAGGTCGCAGCGTGTGTCGCGGGCAAAACCCAAACGTGTAATCCCAAACCTTCGTCACCCGAGGCGTGTAACACCGTCGACGATGACTGTGATGGCCAGCTCAACGAGGGGACCGCATGTCCGTGCCCGTCGGGGGTATTTGACGGACATGTATACCTCTTTTGTAACACCAAAGTGGGCTGGATCGCGGCAAAGAACCTGTGCAACGGCTTCGGCGGGGGATTTCATTTGACGTCGGTCACCTCCGCTGCAGAAAATACGTTTATCACCAACACCGCCGTGAGCATCGTAAGCGGTGGCTGGTGGATCGGCTTTACCGATTCGGCCAAAGAGGGCGTCTGGGTGTGGGACAACAAAGAAGCTGTCAGTTGGGGGCCCAATTGGGCAACAGGGGAACCTAACAACTCCGGGAACGAAGACTGCGGAATCATTTCGGTAACCGGCGGCGGCGGAAAGTGGGTTGACGCTGGATGTTATGAGATTTTCCCGTACATTTGTGAAAAGTAACGGTAACCTTTACTTAGAGGGTGTTTGGGTACAAAATTACGTTACGCGAGCCACTGGCCTACTCCGTCGGTCCTGTCTCGGTTGGCCCATCCTCGACGTGCCTTTGGGCACGCCTCCGGTGGGCCTCGGTCGACAAAACCGACTCGTTACGGCCATTGCCTCGCTCACCGGCAATTTTTACCCAAACACCCTCTTACATAACAAGGCTTTTGTCGCATAATACTCGTCGGTTAGCCGATCGACGAGTTGTTGGGTAGTCACTACGCTATCGATAACACCGATCCCCTGCCCACACCCCCAAATATCTTTCCATGCCTTTGCGGCGGCATTTCCTCCTGAACTGAAATTCATTTTGCTGGGATCGCTCTGCGGCAGGTTGTCGGGGTCCAAGCCCGCGTTGATGATCGACGCTTTTAGGTAATTTCCGTGAACTCCGGTAAAAAGGTTCGTATAGACGATGTCCGAAGCAACACCATCTACCAGTGCTTGTTTGTATTCCGGCGACGCGTTTGCTTCGTGGGTCGCGATAAACGCCGAGCCAACATATGCCAAATCCGCCCCCATAGCCTGAGCCGCTAATACACTTCGACCGTTGGCAATGGCACCGGCGAGGACCAACGGCCCGTCAAACCACGAACGAATCTCCTGAACAAGCGCAAAAGGAGACAAGGTGCCGGCGTGACCTCCCGCTCCGGCACACACGGCAATCAACCCGTCTGCCCCTTTCTCAATGGCTTTTTTTGCATGGTGAACGTGGATGATGTCATGAAACACCAACCCACCATAGGAATGGATGGCTGCGTTGAGATCTTCGCGAGCCCCAAGCGAGGTAATGACGATGGGTACCCGATATTTGACACACAGCTCGAGGTCATGCTGGAGGCGATCATTCGATTTGTGAACGATCTGATTCACGGCAAACGGGGCCGATAACGCAGTCGGATTGGCTTCGTCCCACACCGCCAGTTCATAAGTAATCCGTTTCAGCCACTCTTCAAGCAATGCCGGTGGCCGTGCATTCAGCGCCGGAAACGAGCCGACAATGCCGGCTTTGCATTGAGCAATCACCAGATCGGGATTGGATAGAATAAACAGAGGAGCACCAATGACCGGAATCCGAAGATTCTGAAGTGACACCGGAACAGACATGAGACGACTCTCCTAAAGCAGGTAGAAATAAACCCAACCCCAATCGCGAACATGTACAAACGGGGCATGGCATCGGTAATGAGCATACGGGTTCATATGCAGCGATATGACCCGACCGGGCTACGGCCCATCCGGCTAAAAATCGTACTTTTGGGGGCGATTTTCCATTAGCCCTATACACACCAAGGTGGCTGGTGTTTTTAGATGAATTCCACGCCCTGGCCGCCTTTGGCCGCCTCGCCAGCAAAAATCCCTGCGGCATATTCCCGATATTCCTCAGGATTTTTTCGGACGATTCGGCCAAAATCCGGCTGGCCAAAAATTCCCCTAAAAAAACACCAGCCACCTAGGATCTCAGATGAGACTTGATCACCCGAAGGATATCAAAGCGAGTAATGGCACCGATCAACTTTCCTTCGTCATCCACCACCGGTAACCGCCGGAAATCCCGTCCTAAAAAAATGCCGGCTGCAAAATAAATGTCCATTTTCGGGCGGCACGTCGTCACTGTCGTGCTCATGAAATTTTCCACGTTGCCGCTGAGATTTTCTTCCGTAGCATCCATTGTTAGTAATTTAAGACAGTCTTTTTCCGACAGAATTCCAATCAGTCTGTCGCGAGAATCGACAACGGGTGCGCTGGTCACTCGATGGGACAACAAAAAGTCCACGGCGTCCAATATTTTCATGTCCTTGGTCAACGTTGGCACAAACTTATCCATGTGGTCGCCAACGGTCGGTAATTTACGCATGGGATCCTCCTGCGAAACGTTGTTTCCGCCAAGGGTTCAAACGTCGGTAGCCGACAATCCTGCCGGTTCGTAAGGATTGTGGCACAGACCAAGTGTACTCCAAGCGAATCGGATTCGCTACCACACGAATTCGGTACAGTAAACCACATTGAATGAAGAAAATCGGGGGTTTTAGTCGAATGAATCGATATCATTGAATCGTTTGAGGGTTTCCTCAAGACGGCTCAGATTTGCTGCGACTCGATGCAGACGATCATTCAACTCGGCTTTTTTGTTGTCAGCAGCACAGTTCGGCTGACCAAATCCCGGGTAGACCATGACGAGGATAGTTCGGGGACAATTTCCAGTCCGGCCAATACACTCCCAGGATTCAAGGGCTTGCGCAAAAACCGGACCAGTTCCCCCGTATCGTTTCGCGAGTCCCGAAGTAGTGGATAGTCCTACGGGATCGCCGGCATGGATCGGTGGCCCTTCCGGGTCGAGCTGCACCAATACCCGACCCACTAGTACTACCGAACGTTGGTCAGACGCAGTGCGTTCGCCATCAGTCACGGCGGTCGTTGGGGCGTATAAAACGGCACCGGAGTTCATTCCAACCACGCCTACCCACGATGTTTGTTCATCACCGGTCATCAACGACGCTTTCTGAACTACAAAGCCATCATATGGACCATTTATTTTTGCGGCAGATACACTGTTCGCCACCGGAGCGAGTGCGACCACGTGCCCGGGCCGGATGTCTGCGTCGGAAACAAAAACGTTTTCGGCAAAATCCGGCGCACCGCTTACGGTAAGGTTTCCTTTCAGGGTTAGGCCGCCGTCAGCCGAAAAACGTAACGTGCGTTTGAGCGCAGCACCGGCCGTCCGTGTTTCCATGCCGACAAACGTCTCGCCCGCATTTTCCCCAAGCTGCGCCAAAAGCCGGGCACCATCGACGGTCGTTCCACTTGGGTCGGTCAACTTCAGAGAAATCGCCGCTCCAAAGGACCCCGTTGTTCGATAAAAACTTCCCTGGCCGTTGTCCCACAATGCCGCAATTTCTTGATCGGACAAAACACGCGACCAGATAGCCAATTCGTCCAGCACGCCGATATATGATTGAGGCCCGGAAAACCCACCTCCAATCGAATCCTGGTCTTGCCCCAAAACCAACGAGCCGCCATTTCCTAAGGATGCACCGACGGCCAACGTGGTGGTCCAAATCAATTGTCCATCAACATAAAACCGCCCGGCCCCATCGCTGGAACGCCATGTCGCCACGACATGATGCCACAGCCCGTCGCTTAGGGTAATGGCGCTTGCGGCAGCTTGTCCGGTAACATAAAGCGCCAAATCCTGGGTGTTATATAACAACAGATCGTTGTCTACCTGTTTCGCATAAGAAAACAACGACCCCGCATTGACGGTGTCCGAACTCTTCATCCACAAACTGATGGTCACAGCGGTTGAAGGCGCAGAATTCCACGGATTCACAATGAGATAACTTCCCACTCCTCCCGTAAAGTTACGGCCATTCCCCAATATTCCTGCAACTGAGGTCGTGGAAAATGATGTAAACGTTCCCGTACCCACCGACGGCACCACCGTTCCCCCCGGAGTATCCATCGGCCAATAGTTGACGAGACCTGACGCCAGAGTACCGGTTGGGTCAACCGTAAACCCCGGTACCGGCAACTGCGCAGTACCAGTTGTCTGCGCCGCTACCACCAGTACATCCTCGCCGGCATTACCCTCACTCGTGTTGGTCGCCGAAACAACCCCTCCTTGCAACTCCAGATCTCCTACAACGATGTCACCTGACGTGTTCAGGAAAGTAGCATCGGCATCGGTATCCAAAATCAAATCGGCCAACGTCGGCGTTCCATCCAAATCGCCATATTCATTGCTGTACGCCATCAACCCAACATCCGGCGGCTCCAAATATTCGGACGCGTCAACCCCTCCCAACCGTTCGGAATTTCCAGCAATGTTCGTATAGGGCACAGACACAACCCACTGCCGCGGCAGCAACGTTTCGCCATTGATATGAAACTCAAGCCAAACATTGTTTTGTGCGAACGCAGCGGCCAACGATGCGGGATCATTTGAACCAAGCACAAACGACACAGTTCCGCCAACAACGGAAAATGATTCAAACGCTTCGGAATATAGTTCGTTGCCGCCTTCCATATCGTCAAACAACGACACGGAAACGTCCCACGTGCCTGTTAACTTAGTACCGGACGGCGAGAGCAGTGCGCCGTCATACAAAAGAGGCCGGGGCGTGGCACCTACAGCCGCTGACATCCCAAACACAAAGATTGCCAAAATAGACACGCCCAAACTGCGTAAAGTCACATTCGGGAACATCACTCTTTCCCTCCTGCGGTATGGTTGGGTGTCGTCCCACCACGTCGCTCGATTACCGGCGACGAATATTGTGGCGCCGGCATCAACGACACCTGGCCTTTGGATTGCAACGCGTCCAGCTTTTTTGCCAACTCGTCCGCCCGTTGTTCCAGGAGTTCTACTTGTGTTTGCAGTGCGTGCGTTTCCGGATCCGGCCTACACTCTGCCGAGGGATACACCGGGGAAACAAAGGTCAACACTGTTTCCGGGCAGTTACCTGGAACACACCGCCAAGCGGTCATGGCCCGTCCTATTGCCGGCATATTGGCGGCTGCCCGCATCGCATGCCCAGGGGTTGAGGACGACGTAAGTGGGTCTCCCGGAGCTACCGGTGGGCTTTGTGGGTCCATTCGCACTGGTACCCGCCCGACCAACACCAACGGTCGCTGATGTGTATCGCTCCGACGATCGTCCGTTACCGCGTCCGCAGGAGCGTGTAGCAAGATACCGGGATCCGAGGAGATCACGCCCAACAATCCGTTTTGCCCCGGAATATGTGCCTTCTTTACCGCAAAACGATCATAAATGTTGTCTAACCCTCTCGAAACAGCGTGTTCGTCAAGCACCACGACGTGCCCCGGCCCTACCGATGGATCGGAAACATTCACATTTTCGGCAATATCGGGGCTTCCGGACGTAGTCAACGTACCTTTGAGCACCAGGTTCCCGGTGCCGTCGAGCCGGGCCACACGAGTCAGTTCGCCGCCGGCCGACCGAGCCTCAAATGCCAACAACGTGTCGTCCTCGGTGGCTCCAAAAAACGCCGCGATCCGTGCGGCATCCACAATGTCCCCGGCGGGATTCTCAAGCTGAAATAGAATTGCGGTCCCGATTCCCGGCAATTGCTGATAAAAGCTCCCAACACCATCGTTATAGAGCGTCGCCACCTCAGCCGCCGTCAATACCCGATTCCAAAGGCCCACTTCGTCCATTTGTCCGTCATAGGCTTGCGTCGCATCAAAGCCACCGCACAACGTATCTTGTTCCTGGCCGAATACGATGCATCCACCGCCGGGAATCGACGTGGCCGGTGCCAATGGCTGGTCTGCAACCAAAACGCCGTCGACATACAATTTGGCTGCACCCGAGACACTCGACCAGGTCTGTACGACATGTCGCCACTGTCCATCGGCAATGGAAAACGCACTGTCATACGACGCGCCGTTAACATGAGGCTGCATTCCCCACGGTAGATACACCAAAAAGTCATTGCTGTTGCTAACCGCACTTGTGTGGTACGTGAACATACCGGCAGCATTGGACACGTTGGATGTTTTCACCCATAAGCTCACGGAAATCGCCGTAGTCGGAAAGTTAACGGTACCGCTGCGTTGGAGGCGTTCATCCACATTTCCACCAAAGTTTCGACACATACCCGACTTACCCGGAACTGTTGTCGTAGCGGTGGCGGTTAGCGGATTGATGTTTAACAAATCTGCCACAGTTGTACCCGGGTCGTTCATCGGCCAATAACTTACCAGCCCGGTTGCTAACGTACCGCCTGGATCAAAATTGAATCCCGTCGTAGCCAATTGGGCTACACCGGTGGTTTCGTGGTTTAGAATCAACGCATCTGTCGCTTGGTTGGTGGTGGAATCGGTTGTTGTGACGTCTATTCCTCCTTCGACTGTAACGCCGCCGGTCACTGTTCCGCCATCGTTGCTCAGATAATTGGCTTGCGCCTCGTCGACGGTTACGTAATCATCCAGATTAGGTTTTCCGTCCAGATCAGCGTACTGATTGGACAATGCAGCCGCTCCCACGTCTCCAGTAGTTAGATAAGCAGACGGAGGCAGCCCACCCAGTGCATCGCTGTCGGCAGCAAACAACGCATAAGGAACGGACACAATCTCCTGGCGCGGAGTCAACGTTTCCGTGTCAAAAACAAACTCCAGCCACCTCGGAGCGCCGCCGGCTAACGCCGCGTGTAAACCACCCGGGTCGGACACACCCAATACCACGTCAAAACGACCTGCCGAAATCGACACCAACCCCAGCGACTCGGTCCAGAGCGCGCTGCCTCCCAACGATTCCGCAAAGATCGAGACGGAAACATCGACCGTGTCGTTGATCGGAAGTCCATTCGGCGCCTCCACTCGGCCAACATAAGACACGACCTGCGGGACCGCCCAACACACCGACGGCGCCCACGTAGCAACCCAAAAAAACAACACGATTCCGCGATTTAACCACGGATTTTGGCTTCTCATCACGACCTCCAACGATCCCCGTTGCAACAACACACACATCGATGGTCAGCGCAAGTAGGGAAGGTTATTCGCATTTCTCCTAACATCGACCTTGGGAGAAATGCGCATTCGCTCAGAGGGTCAGCTTCAAGCCGGAAGTGACCCTGGTCGAGACTGAGGAATATCGGGAATATTCCGCAAGGACGGGACTGGCCAAGGCAGCCTAAATTAGCCGAACAGGGTTCACTTATCTATTTCCGCTGACCCTCTCACCCGGGCTTCCGCTCGGCTTGACTCCGGCACTCATCCGCCACCGCGTACACACCCGATAACGGACAATTTTATTTTTCTGGATACAGAATCACCGGAAGCTCAACCAAGGTCAAGCCCGGATTTTTTACAACGACGGTTATTTTCGTGGCACCGACGGAACCAGCTCACCTGCGGCGCGGCCTCGCAGGCCGCCATGAAAAACGCTAAATGCCGATTGACGAAGATGGATGACCGATGTACCGAACAGCGGAGGAATGACGCGGATCAGTTCGCGTATGGCGGGAGTGACCGCATGTACGCTCAAATCATAGACTTTTCCCCCAATCGGATGCGCTGCTGCTGCTTGCCCGATACCCGATCTGCTGACCACACCTTTGAGTTTGTCTCCCGCCGTGGATGCCCACGCACGTGTTGCCCAGCGAAAGACCCCCGTGGCCAATGCTTCGGCCGGCGCCGTATTGGGATTGGTGTTGGGATCCAGCATCACCGTCGCCGCACCGGCCATGGCGTCCACGGCAAGCATCGCTCCATGTGCCGCTTTTCTGCTGACGAACCGTCCGGCACCTTTCAACGCCGCATCCGCCACCGTCGGAGCGGCCCGTGCGAGATCCAGTGCAAACGTTTCTCGGCTGTACAAACTACCGAGGTAAACCTGGTTCAAAATCGCCGGGGTCAATGCCCGTAGCCCCGATATCGCCAACGTAGTCGCTCCCCCGGTAAGCGGAGCCGTGACCAGCAGCGTAATGTCGATAGAGTCCAGCAACCTGTCGATTTTCCCCTGTTCGATGCGTACGTGGTGAGAAAACGTGTCGGACACGAAGTCAAGTCGATGTCCAAACGTGGTCGGCAAAACCACCTGGGAGCCCCAAGTCTTGTGTTCTTCCTGCAGATCTTCCAACGCCTGTCGAATCCACCCAGGCAAGCCAGGGTCGTCCACCCAGCCTTGTTCTACGAACTCGGAAAGCGCACGAATCCTTTTTTGGACCCCGAAATAGGATTTGTCCCCCCGATACATCGCATTGAGAAACTCCAGTTTCGCCATTCCCGACAGGTTCGCACCAGCATTGTCGCCAAACACACCCTTTTCCAACGATTCCCCATGGCTTCGCTGCCATTCCTTAAACAACTCCCATCGGGCTTTGTAGCCAATATCGGCAACACAATGGGCCGCCAGTTGCTCACGATCTACCCAACCGTCCAGGGCAAACGACAGACATTCAACCGGCGAAACATCACCACGAAGAAGCGCTTCCAAAAACTTGTCGCCGCGTCCACGAAACGGAATACCCGAATGGTTCGTGATCTGCTGCGCCAACGATGGATATCGTACCACAAACCGTCGCGAAATGGATTCTTGTCGTGATTTTGCCGCTTCCGCCACCTTGGGGTCGTCCGAAAACACGTCTCCGTCATATAAGATCTGTGCGACTGCATTCAGATCTCGTTTTCGAACCAGATCCACTAGTTTTGCAGCTAAGATACCGTGCTCGTCATTTAATATAATTGCTTGCGTCAAATCGCGCTGGTAATCTTTCCCGTAACGTTGCAGTTGGGATTTCCAAGTGGCTTTCGTACGTCCCTGGAGCCTCGGGTTTTCCAAATGTTCGTCCTGGGTGACCGAAATCCCCCACCTGGTGGCGGTTTCTACGAGTTGTTCCATGGCGGCTGTATCGACGGAATACCCAGCAAATCGGCGGAGCCGAGTGCTCTTTATTCCCGGTTCGACCACGGCAGACAACATTTCCGTCTCGATCATTCCGAATGCCATTTCCCGCAGTCGCTCCTCCTTGGCGGAAACAATATTTCCAGCCAGCAATTGCTGAAACGCCCTGCGTTGGGGTGCGGTTGAAATCGCCATGGCGTCGGCGATGTTGTTTCGAAATTCTGGATTGTTCAGCGCAGCGGTTTGCGATTGTGCAGACATTCCCAACAATGCATCCAACAACTCAACGGGTTGCGGCGAATAATGAGCCCCCCAATAATCGAACACCCCACTGAGACGTTCTCCATCACAAACGCCGATGAGTGGGTCGCAGACTGCGGTTGGAGTTATGGCGGTCACCTGTTTGTGGGAGAAACGTTCAGAAAGACGCATCAGCGTACCTTCATGATCTCCACGCAACGCTGCCCGCATGGACGGGATGTTGTGATTCATTGCGGTAGAGGTCCACCCGTTGACTATCGTTTCCAGATCAAATCCCAACACGTCGCGAGAATAAGACACCGCAGCACGAATCACCTCCGGAGGTGTCTTAAACAACGCCGAATGGAGTGCCCCCAGATTCATCGTGTCGCGTACCAGATGGTTACGAATCGTCCCCGCCAGCGCAACGAGGCGTTTTTGCGCTCGTTCCAATGCACGTTCTCCTTCAGTTCTGATTTCATCTACTTGCGTCGCCACCACCTCCGCAGCCGAAACATCAAGCCCGGACAACGCTCTAACCGCAACATCGGCCCCTAACCGAGTGTGAAGATCCTCGCCCAATTGTAATTCGTCACTGAATAGTTGCCACTCACCCATCAATTGAGTCGACGTGTTTTCTATTGTTTGGCTCCCCATTTGTGACTGGACACCCAGGGCAACCACCGCCTCACTCTGCCATACCCACAACTCGCCGATTTGATCTGCCTGACTTCGCATCAACGTTTTCGCCGCCGAAGCGCCGCCCAGGTGGTCGCCAATCGTTCCCGAATAGGTTTCCATCTGTTCGTTAAAGTGGGTTTCTACTGCCTGTAAACCCAATCGGAACGGGATAATCCACTGCGGCGCCACAACGGTTGTCAGGTGCACAACGAGGGCCGCAACGTCATCGGCTTGGTTCACGTCGGTGATTTGTCCGACGGTTTCTCGGACATCCGCCAATGATGTGTAAAGTTCGCCGACCAGCGCCCGCGCATTCCGCTGAACGATGCGCGTGGATTGAATTCTGCTCCTGTGTAGCCTGTGTCGCAACACCCATGCTCGGCGTCGCACGTGATGCAGGTGTTGGTCAAAAATCTCATCCAGGTTGTTTTGGGCCACAGCGGTTGCCTCATCAAGCTCTATCAGCAACCGATTCTTCAGTGTTACGATGTCCGCAGCCGTTTCTGCAGCAACAACTTCAAGATAGTTACGACCACCGGCAAATCGGCTTGCGACATCCGAATGAAGCGCCCGATGATGGGTGGCGATAAGGTCCATTGACGACGTGCTCCAGGTGTCGACCAACGCCGTTACAGTCGTTGCGAATTGCTCCTCCAGCCGTTGCCTGCGCGGCGCCACCTCGGCCTTCATGGCCCTGCCCTGCTGCTGCGACAGCCAAACCCCATGAGAACTTCCGACGGCGGTTTCCAACTGGCCGATTTCCAGATCGAGTTCGCCAAACCCCATGTTGAGCGCCGACACAAAGGTGTCGTAAACTTCTTGTCCCGTGTTACGAATGTCCTCTTGTGACCGATTGTCTACTCGCTGCGCCCAGAAATCCGCCTGCGCTGCGGCGATGCCGGCGTCCAGTTCCAACTGTAGTTGCGCCCGCTCTTTCGAGCGGTGTACCCATTCCAGCCGGCGGGTAGTTTCTTCTTCTAAAGTGAGCCGAATAGATGCTGAAGTGAGTTGTAAATCGGACAGACCGTTCACATAAGATTGTTTCAGTCGGGCGATTGCCTCCTCTTCATGACTACGTACCACCGCTCGAAGCCGGTTTGTTTCTTGGGCGATGTCATCAATTTGGGTTTCGGTCTGTAAACGCACCTCGGTTGCGGTGGACTCGGCATGGTCCCACAACTCCGCCAACTTTTTGGTCAATTCCTCGTGGGATCGCCGGGTTCGTTCGGGCGCTTCGAGCGGATGAATCTCCCACGGAGCAACCCGAGGCGTTGCCGGCAATTGAAATTCCGACAGCAGTGCCGTTGGGGAGTCTGCCTCCTGTTCGGAAATGTCCAACCGTTGCAGCGGCCGGGGTTGCAACAGACGAACCTCGTGTTTTTTGGCTTTTGGAGTGATTTTACGAGGCAGACGAGGGCTTTGTTGAACACTCCCAGGCAGTTGAACCGGCTCTTTTGGTATGAGTTTAACCAAATCGGCATCGGTTCGGGCGCGTTGTTCGTTATGATATTGTGCGACACTTTCGGGACTGGAGCACAACGGTCCCGATGCCTTGGGACGCCCCAGAGACACACTCTCACCCTGGTTGACCACGGCAGAAATCACCCGATCTGCCGCCGCCGCTCCAAATACTTCGGAGATGGCGGAAAAAATCTCCTCCAAGGTTTGATGGTCCAGAGATTGTTGAAAAACCAACTGTTTTATCATTCCAACGATCACATCCAACGACACACCTTCTCCGATCGCTCGGTAAATCTCGGTCGTTAGGGTGGCGGCGTGTTGCCGCGGGTCGTGTTTTTGTTTGGACTGGGTTTGCCGATGGGCCACGGTGTTGACCTCACGAAAGTTGGGCTTTTAAATTGGGGAGTGGATTCAGAAAAATTTTGCCCATGGACTGATATTCGTCCATACACGCTTCCCACAAAATGGATTGGGTCAGAAATCCCGGGCCATCCGCCGCCCGATATGCCGCCCGCAATAATGCGTTTTTGATATGTCCGCCCGTCAGCTCGAATGCTTGGGCCAACACGGCAAACCGTACGTCCTCCGAAAGCGGCGCATCTTTGGGACACAAGGTTTCCCAGATACGCTGTCGTTCCGCTTCGTCCGGCTCGTCAAACCGCACCCGAAATTGAATCCGCCGCATCACCGCTTTGTCCAACGCGCCAAAATGATTGGTGGTCAGTACACACACTCCGGGAAATCGTTCCAATTCCTGCAGCAACAGATTCACTTCCATATTGGCATGACGATCATTGGCGTTCTTCGGCTCAGAACTACGCGCAGAAAACAACGCATCGGCTTCATCAAACAACAACACCGCATACGAAGCCCGCGCCACACGAAACAGCTCACGAATGTTTTTTTCGGTCTCCCCCATCCACTTGGAAACCACTTCCGGCAAATGGACCCGATGCAACGGCCGCCCCAATTCCCCCGCCAAGATCTCGGCGCAAAGGGTTTTTCCCGTTCCTGGAGGACCGTCAAATAACCCGATAATTCCTCGCCCCGTTGATAGTTTCTCCCCGAATCCCCAACGATTCATCACGGTGGTTTGTCGTCGACACGCGACCAACATTTCTTCAACTTTTTTCATCACATCCGGTTGGAGAACCACATCCTTGAGCCGCCGCACCGGGACCGCTCTATCACTTAACGTATCCAGCGCGTAACGTAGCTGCGCCTCGCATGCCCGATTCAACATGTCGTCCGTCAGTTTCGGCGTCCGTTTACATTGAGATATTGAGTGATGGACGGCCCAGTGAACCGCGTTGTGAATTTTTGCGCCGGTCAACTCATATCGCGCCGCCAACGTTTCAATATCGATCACATCACCCAACGGAATTTCCGCGGGCAGATGGACTTCCCAAAGTTGTTTCCGTGCACTGGTATCCGGCTCGTCAAATTCCACATGGTGGGTGATCCGTCGTTCGGCCGAAGGATCCAATCGGTCAGGATGGTTCGTAATCAGCACCACCACTCCATCGAAGTCGTCCAACGCGGCATACAACGCGGTACGCCTCGGGTCGTTTTTGCCGATCAACGAATCGCATTCATCCATGACGATCAAGGCGTCGCGCATCGATGCTTCGGCGAACAAATCACGAAAACTGGAATCCAGATTATCTCGCTGAGACAAATCCGACGAATTCACCAACAACAACGGGCGGCTGTCGAGGCTGGCCAACGCCTTGGCCAACAAGGTTTTTCCCGTTCCCGGCGGTCCGGAAAACAACAACAGAAGACCAATCGCATTACGACCGGTGGTTTCCACTTTCCATTCCGAGACCAACCGTTGATAATCACGATGGTTTTTGACAAGCCCCGCCACGATCTCCAGTGTATTTTGGGGCAACACAACCCGGTCCCAGGAAACCTCGGGCACTTCAAGCCTGGCAAACTGCGCCACCGTTTCGCACAAGTCACCGTCACCTAATATGTATCTCAGGGCAGGGGATCGTAATTTAATACGGCTTGAAAGCAAGATATCGCCACCGTCAAATCGGCTTGGAGTCACATCAAGTAGTCCATGACGCACTAATTTTCCCGATGAAGAAAACACACGACGCGCCGCGTATCGCGCTTGTCCCAACGGGCACAGAAGTTCAATCGCCGATCGAACCGTTACGGCTTTAGGAGTCGTTTCCGCCAACGTTCCGGACACGAGGTTGTCAAAACGAGGTTCAAGATGATGAGCGAGCACCAAAATCAAGCAAGACACTTCAAATGAATTTAAATGAAATCGGTTTTGTAACAACGTCAGCGGGTGGTCTGGGTGATGTTGAAGGATGTCCAAAAATCGATCACACGGTGGGGTTTCGTGAATGGAATGTGCGCCTCCGGTAAGATAAGCGCGCAGAAGTTCAAAGATAGCGGCCGTTGCCTGATGGATCACAGTGTAGCGGTTATCGGTGTGCATAATTCCTCCGGGGTGACGCACGACAGGTCCGTTGTCGCACCGAAGAAAAATGTGTTGCCTATCCGCATTGTCTCACCAGTTTGCGGGCAACGTGTCGATGTGCCTGCAAATTCAGGGACGACGGGTGTCTTTTGCCCCAAACTACGTCAGCACATTGTTGAGAGCCATTCAGATTTTTTCCCAAGGAGGCTGTGAAAAAATATGGGCGCGACCCGGGGCTGCGAATTTTGCGCCGAATTGGACTCGAAAAACCCGTGTCATATCGGGAATATGGCGCAGGTTTTTTCGGAGCCAAGTCGGCCAAAAGTCGTCGACACCAGGGTGCCGCAGCTATTTTTTCCCAAGCGCATTGTTGTGTTACCTTGTTTCCCGACGGTTTTTATTAAACCAGTCATGTTGTGACAAAAACCATGCCGGACTAACACGATGCTCCAGATTATCCCTCCGCCGATTTTTGAAGATTGGAACCTCTTGCTACCGACCGCCACGCCCATTCCCACCGGACTGATTCATCGCACTTACTACGTCACGTCTTCCAATCAGCCCCCGCTGATATTTCAACGTCTGCACCCGATTTTTAAGGCAGAAGTCAATATCGACGTAGATGCCGTCACCACCCATGTGGCCCAAAAGGGAATCGCCGTGCCGCGGTTGGTTCCCAATCGGCATGGCGAACTATGGTCTGAATTTGAAGGTGTTTGGCGAGTGTTGACTTGGATGCCGGGGGTGGTACTTGAAAGGGTTGAGACACCTGCAGTCGCCTATCAGGCGGGAATAGCGGCTGGATTGTTTCACGGTGCTGCTGCGGACTTACACCATTCCTTTCGATTTACTCGCCTTGGTGTCCATGATACTCCTCGACATCTGACACGACTTCGCAACGTTGTTCACACAGCGGGGCCAACGTGCGCAAACTACGATTCGCTTATGCCGCTGGCGGAAAAAATTCTGAGGTTGGCAGACACCTTGCCGGCCCTACCACACACTCCGCCACGTATTGTTCATGGGGATCTCAAGATTTCCAACTTTCTGTTTTCAGAAGAAAATTTTCGGGTCACCGCGATTCTCGATCTGGACACGGTGGCTTTGGGCACCCTCCCCATTGAAATGGGCGATGCACTGCGTTCCTGGACCAACCCAATGGGCGAAGACGACGAACAGGGCATCTGTGATGCCACCATTTTTGAAGCAGCCATCACCGGTTATGCCGCCGGCAGCCGGCAATGGGTAACGGTTGACGAACAGAGGTCTATGGTAATCGGCACCGCTCAAATCGCTGTGGAGCTTGCGTCCCGCTTTTGCACTGACGCCTTTGAAGACACCTATTTCGGATGGAACCCGGCCAAATTTGCCTCAAGAATCGAACACAACCGGGTGCGGGCAACCGGGCAACTTTCATTGGCAAAAAGCATCTTAAGCCAACAAAACAACCTGGAATCTGTTTGCGCCGCGGCGTTTCGCGCTGCTTTATAATGGATCCACCGCGATTTTTGCACGAAATTTTTGCATTCGGCGGTGTGATGTTGAATACCCGTGGGATGTCCAATGTAGAGTATCTCCTTACGGGTGTGATTCGATTGGGTCACTGTGTAGGGGGAAACTCATACCGCCTCTCCTGATTTGAGAAGTCGCCCAGCCAATTCCAATGCGTCCACGGGCCAGAAACACTCGGGCCGGGGATGGTGCACATTTGTCCGTCCCGCTTTCGGGCGGCAATTGAGCACGGTATCGACCCATTGGATGGGAACGGCGTTCCGGCCGTGCACGGCACCGAGAAGAGCGCCACAGATGGCGGCGTTGGTGTCGGTGTCTCCCCCGCGCATGACGGTGTCCACTACGGCTTGCTCCAGATCCGTAGCATGCAGAAGCTGCCACAAGGCGTTGCGAAATGCCGTCAGTACCCACCCCTGCTGGTGTATGTAATTCGCAGGAGGCGCCTCGGCAGCACCTCGGACCGCATCAAGGAGACTTCCATCCACCTTCATTTCTTCCGCCCAGGCCACGATCCGGCGATACAGGGTTTGCGCGTCACCCCCTTGGCCAACAGCATGGGCAATAGCCATCGTAAACAACACGTTGGCTTGCCGGCAGACCGGATGGGGATGGGTGATCGCCGCGTCTTGCTTTGCCCACTCGGCAACCAACTCTAGGTCATGGTTGGCTCCAAAAATGCCCAACGGGCTGATTCGCATCATCGCACCGTTGGCCTGGCTGTCCGGATTGGGCCGACCTCGCAAACCTTCGGCTACGGTCATACCGCAATCGAACGGGCCGGAGTCCAGCCAGAAAATGTAGGCATTTCTCGCTTTATCGGGATCGTATCTTCCCTGGTCCGCAAGCGTACGTGCCAACAACAACGCCATTTCGGAATCGTCGGTCGGTTGGCCGGCAATCGTGTTCCAAGTGCCCCCATCGGCAAGTTCACGGACGCCTTTCGGGTATTCCCGCCGGATATCAGCCGGAGACCGAAACTCGACCAGACTGCCAAGCGAGTCTCCGGCAAGCTGGCCAAGCAGACACCCTTGCGCGCGGGAAAGCAGTTCGGTGTCAAGGAAATCCCCAACCACTTTGCCGTCACCTACGTTTACTATTTCCATATCAAACACCACCGTTTCGACCACCGCTTATCGGCAACGATTCGATTGAACCACAATCTTAACATCCGTGGGCACAGCAGGCCATCGCCGCGATGTTCCAATTTATGGAAACAGCCGTCCCTGGCCAAGTCACGGACACCCGCCGCACAACGCGCAGTAGTCGTCGCAGCAGTCGCCCACAGCAACACACTGGGCGTCGCACGCACAGGTGTCGGCGGCACCGCCGCATTTACCGCAACAGGAACTGGCAGCGGGTTCCAGCAGGTGTTGGCAGCCCAACACGTCGTCGCAGACGTCCACGGTGCAGGGATTGTTGTCGGCGCAGTTAAGTCCGTTCTGACCGTCGCACGATCCGGCGACACAGATATCGCCGGTGGTACACTGATCACCGTCGTTACAGCTTTTCGCAGTGCACTGACAGGTTGCGGTACACGCTCCCGTGGTAGCCACAGCGGCACACTGGGCCGTCCAGCCTCCGCCAAAGACCGGTGACAGACAGCACTGAGGCATTTGGTTACACACGCAGGTCTGGCAGGCGCCAAACGTACATCCGGCCGTCGAGGAATGCGCCGAACAGCAGTTGCTGGGCACCGCATCTCCGGTGGGAGCGTGCACGCACCCGGCCGACAACGTACACGAATCGGCAGTGCACACGTTGTTGTCGTCACATTTCGCCGCATTAGGCGAAAAGACGCATCCCGACGTCGTGCAGGTGTCGTCGGTGCAGGGAATTCCATCGGCACACGCGTTCGGACCCGGCACGCAAACGCCCATAGAAGAACACGTATCCCCCAACGTACACGCCTTCCCATCCGTACACGCGGTCCCTGTCGCGGGAGTGTGTACACACCCCTGGGTCGGGTCGCAGGTATCGAGCGTGCAAGGGTTGTTGTCGTTACAATTGACCGCCGAACCGCCCACGCACTGGCCCGTAGAAGAGCAGGTCATCCCTGAAGTGCACGCGTTTTGGTCGTCGCAGGCGGTCGCCGTACACTGGCATTGGGAGGCGCAACTTCCGGTTGTCGCCATTTGAGCGCAGGAGGCGGTCCAGGCTCCAATGAACGGAGCGCAACATTGGGGTTGGGCCTGGCAGACACAAGTTTGGCAGGTCGTGTTGCTGCAGCCGGCCGATGATTTCGGGGCGCAGCAGTTGCTTTGGACCGCAAATCCTGTCGGTGTGTAAGTGCAGTTGCCGGTTGACGACGAACACGTATCGATCGTGCAAACATTGTTGTCGTTACACAGGCTCGACACAGGAGTATGGATACACGCGCCGGCTGCGGTGCAGGTGTCGTCCGTGCAGGGTTTGTCGTCGTCGCATTGGTTCGGGCCCGGTATACAAACCCCGGCGGTGCAAACATCGCCCACGGTGCAGGGAAGCCCATCCGAGCAGGCGGCCCCGGTCAACGACGTATACACACAGCCCGTCAACGGGTTGCAACTGTCTGTTGTACAAGGATTGTTGTCGTTGCACACCACGGGTGTACCGCCGCTACACTGGCCCTGGGCGCAGGCCGTACCCGTGGTGCACACATTGCCGTCGTCACAGGCCCCAAATGTCGACCCGCAAGCGCACGTATTGGCACACTGCCCCGAGGCGGCGATTTGGGCGCATTGTTGGGTCCACGACCCGATAAACGGCGCGCAGCAGGCCGGATTAATCGCACAAACGCAGCTCTGGCACTGGTTGTACGAACATCCTGCTGACGAATGCGCCGAGCAACAATCGCTGGGCACTTTGTCGCCCGTCGGTGTATTGGCACAGCCCCCGGTCGCACAAGTATCCGTCGTGCAAACGTTATTGTCGTTACACGCAGCGTTGTTTGGCACGTGTAAACACCCTCCTCCCGTCGGCGGGCAACTGTCGGTGGTGCAGGCGATTCCGTCGTCACAATTGATCGGTCCGGGTAAACATTGCCCAGCCGAACAAATCCCTACGGGAACACACGGGGCATTTGGGTCGCAGGTTTCACCGGTCTCGGCCTCATGGACACAGCCCTTCACCGGATCGCACGAGTCCGCGGTGCATACGTTTCCGTCGTCGCATTGCGCCGCGGTTCCGCCCTCACACATTCCGTTCGCACAACTGCTCCCGGTGGTACATGCATCGCCATCATCGCACGGTGCGGCAGTACATTTGCATTGACCCACGCACTGCGCCGACAACGCCATTTCTGCACACTGGGCGCTCCACGAGCCGATAAACGGCGCACAACAGATCGGCATCGCCGCGCACACGCAGGACTCACAAACGTCGTTAGCACACTGGGGCTGGGAATGCGGGGTGCAACAGTTGCTGGGCGCCGCATCGCCAATCGGCATATGCACACAGCCGGCCTGCGGCGAGCACGAGTCCTGGGTACACGAGTTGTCATCGTCGCAAATCGATACATCGACCACAAACACACAATCGTTGGCGGTCAACGGACAACTGTCTTGGGTGCAGGGATTTCCGTCATCGCAATTTTTCCCCGGAACCACACACACGCCATCTGTACACACACCTTGGGCTGTGCAGCCGGTGCCCTGGTCACAGGATTTGCCGTCGGCCGGCGCGAAAACGCACCCCTGTTGGGGATCACACGTATCGTTGGTGCAACCATTGGAATCGTTGCATGTCAACGGAGTTCCACCGCCGCACACGCCGGAGCCACAGGTGGTGTTCGACGTGCAGACATTCGCATCGTCACAACTAGCCCCCGTGCACTTACATTGACCGGCGCAGGTCGCACTGAACGCCAGTTGCACACACTGCGCATTCCACGTGCCAATCAACGGCAGGCAGCACAACGGGTTCTGGTCGCAAACGCAGGCGGAACAGGACGCCACCGTGCAACCACCGCCGCTATGCGTGCTGCAACAATTGCTGGCCACCGGATCTCCCGTGGGCGTATGCGTACACCCAGAGCCCAACACACAAACGTCGGAGGTGCAGGAATTGCCGTCATCACAAGGGTTTGGCGCCCCGGGCAAACAACTCCCCTCAAAACAAACGTCGGCAACGGTGCAAATCTCACCATCACTGCACGGTGCGCCGTTGGTTTTATCGGCACAAAACAGAAGACCCTCACAGGTATCGACACATCCGTCTTGGTCGAGGTCCAATTCGAGGGAAAATGGCGACTTCAGGGCAACCCCAATGATGAGTTGCACGTCGACGACGTCGGCCTGGCCGTCACAATTGACGTCGGCGGCGTTGGTGTCGGGACCGATGCACGCGGGCAGTTCCCCGACCGATCCACCCAGCGTATACAGGGCCGTCAAAATGCCGCATTGCACGTCGACGACGTCCGTGATGCCGTTCTGGCTAATATCGGCCGGAGGCGTCACGCAGGATGCGTACACAGGCAAAGATTGAACTCCTAGTACCAGAACGATTCCAAATAACGCCAAACACCCACGTCGTACCATACATCCGCTCCTTGCAATTGTATTGCCCCAGCCCGAAGAGGCTGTGAAAAAATAGCTGGTTTCTGTTCGGAAAATCGTTTTTTTTAGCAAGCATAGCGATTCGCTGAACACAAAAACAGTGATAATCCTGGGCAGGATTCGGCGATCCTGCGGGGTGGATCGATTCATGCGCAAAAAATGGCGCATTTTGGAAAAATTCACAAGCTCATGGTATTTGTGAACCACGCCGCGCCGGTCGCGGGTTGCCGCTGGGCAATCGTTGCGGTGCGGTCAACATGGTTACAACTCCATCGGACCCAGCCCATGAACAAAACCGTTCCTCTTAACACCGACCACCTGCAACGCTGCATTCAGACCCTCGAAGCCGCGTTGACGATGTACCACCAGGCCGAAGCCGGGGGAATCCAGCAGGAGGTGTTTCGTAATGCGGTTGTCAAAGGCTTTGAGCTTGTCCAAGAAACCTCGTTCAAGTTGCTGAAACGGGCGCTCAGCGACTACGGTCACGGAGCCAGAGCCTTGGAATCTCTGCCGATCAAGGAACTGTTGCGTTTGGCCGCAACGCACGGGCTTTTGTCCTTGCCGGAAGTCGAGCGCTGGTTTGCCTACCGCGACAACCGCAACGACACCGCCCATGACTATGGTCAGGGTTTTGCTGAGGAAACGCTGGTGCTGTTGCCGGATTTCGTCGCGGACGTAAAAACGCTCAAGAGCACGTTGACACAACGATTCGGAGAGTCATGAACGATCACCTCGTTTTGCCCGGGACCCCCGACGCCCCGCTGGGTCTGGATTTGCCCGCCCGGTACCTCCAATCGGTTCGGGAAATTCTTTTGACCCACTGCCCGCAGACCGAGGTGTGGGCGTTCGGCAGCCGTGTTTCGGGTGGTTGCCACGAAGCCAGCGATTTGGACCTCGTGCTCCGCAACCCCCGCGATTTGGAGGAACGAACCGGCGCTGCCGTTGCGCTCAAGAACCGGTTTGTCGAAAGCAACCTGCCCATCCGCGTGGATGTTCTGGACTGGGCCCTAATCCCCGAGTCTTTCCGCAACGAAATCACCCGCGCCTACGTGGTGCTCCAGTCGGGTCCACAGAAGGCGATGCCGTCCCCAACGGAAACGCCATCGCCGTAATCCGGCGAATCGTCCTGAACGAAAGACCCGGCCCAGATGCCCGTTCGGACATCCCCCGGCCGCCGCCCCTTCCGCCCTGAGTTTGTGAAAAAATATGGGGACGGACTGGGACGCGGGGATTTTGGTCCCGCCGCCCGGAAGAAAACCGAGTCATATCGGGAATATGGCGCAGGTTTTATTCTGGGCAGCGGGGACAAAAGCACCCGTCCAAGTTCGTTCAGCTATTTTTTCACAAACTCATTGGTAGGAAGCGTCGTACGTGGACCGCCCGTGCGTTTGTGCAAGCACCCGGATTTCTTTTAACATCTGGTGTGGCATCGGAGCCACGTTTTTCGCGACGGACCGGTCGGCGACGCACGCTGACAGCAAATCGAAGTAGGTCGAAAGTATCCGCCTGTCGGGCAGAACACCGCGGTGCTTCCTATGGGGTTGTCCATACCGATGATCGAACACCGCGGTGCTTCCAATGAGGCGTCCACACCGACGATCGAACACCGCGGTGCTCCCAATGGGATGTCCACACCGATGATCGAACACCGCGATGCTCCCAATGGGGTGTCCACATCGTCGGTCGAACACCGCGGTGCTCCCAATGGGGTGTCCACACCGTCTGTCGAACACCGCGGTGCTTCCCATGGGATATCCACATCCCCGATCGAAGACCATGGTGCTTCCCAGGTAATGTCAACACCCACTTTGGACCATGGTGGTGTTCGCCGAGAATACCTTTGCCCCACTTGGAACACCGGGGTGGTCCATTGGGTGTCGTGTTGCCCCACTTTTCGCCCGGATTTCTCACCAGACTTCGCAGCGAGACCGCCAAAGTTCCCGTGAATTCTGGGCGCGCGGACCATAGACGTGCGGAGGCGTAATCGCATTACGTCGAGCACGTCTACGGGAGCACGACCAGAAGGCGCGCGCAGTTTGGCGGTCGTAGCCGAAGTCTGGTGAGAAATCCGGGCTGGGTTTTATTGGGGTTTTGGAGACTTCCCGTGAGTTGTCTGGATTTTGACCGCGGTCGGTTTCTGCGCCCGTTCGCGTCACTCCATAGGTCCACCGTCGCGGTTGGCAAAAAATATGACCAATAAGTCACTTTTCGATTGACACGCGCACGCGGCGGGCCTACAACCGCCCCCGCAGTGGATCGTGTTACGTTCCTCTTTCACCTTGTAAGGACATACTCATGAACAGCATTGGGAGATCAAAGGAATTACAACAACCGCCGGGTTACGACCCCGATTGGGCGCGCGCCGCTTTCGACCGGTTTTTGCCGGTGGCCATGGACCTCGCCTCGCACGACATCGAGCGAGTCAACATCGACCCTGACGACGCCACGTTGCGCGCCATTCGCGTCGGCAACGTGGCCAATCGGGCCGAGGCATACTCGCGGTTTTCGACTCTGGGTCCAGCGGGTTTCAACATGAACCACGTGACGAACTTGGCGGATTTGGGTTGGGCTTTGTATTTTGCCCGCCTCGAATGGCGCCGACGTGAGGTTGTTTCGACGGTCGCCAAACTGCCCCTGCAGATGGCCGACCAGGCCACCGCGGTTCGCAACCGCATGTTGAGACTCGTCGGCTACTACCTCGAGGACCACCCCGTCGAAGGTCCGGAAATCAGCGACATTCGCTCCGGAGTCGGTTACGTGGACCTGATGAAGGACCTGGACCGCCTGGCCGCGATGGTCGAACGGAACGAAGCCGTGCTCGCGACCGACACGAAGAACTACGTGGCCGGCGACCCCAAAGTCGCTCGCCAATTCAGCGTCGGCATCGCCGCCAAACTTTCCGAAGGGCTGTCGCCCGAATACCGCGACCATGCGGAACTCGTAGCCCGCTTCTTCACCTTGCTCCGAAGGAGTTACAACGAAGTTCGGGCAGCCGCCCAGTGGCTGTTCCGCAATGAGCCGGAAATGTTGGCAGAATTTCCTGGCATGCGAAGCGTGGTTTCCACCCCGCGCCCTGCGGCGTCGGAGCCACAAACCAACCAGCCCACGCCAGCCACCGTCTGATTTGAATGCAACCCTGCGTGCGGCGGACCGCGCAGGGCGGCATCACGACGCCAGACCCTCCAACCACCCCCCAGTGACCAACAGGAGGACACCTACCTGAAACGGTAGGCAACTGTCCCGGAGTTACAGCAGCGACTCGTGCAATACTTTGTGTTTCATAACACCGAAAGGAAACACCAATCACTGATCTATCGCACGCCTGATGATGTCTACCGAACGGCGAGCGGCGGTGGAGCCAGAATTGTGGATCTATTTCGCGATAAGAAAAAAACTCCGTCCACCGACAAAACGGAATCACGCGGGGCTCTGGCGGGAAAGGTGCCATCAACTTAGAGGGTGTTTGCGAAAAAAATAACGGCGAGCGAGACAGTGACCGTAGCGAGGCGGGCCTGCCGACCGAGGCCCACCGGAGGCGTACCCGAAGGTCTCATCGTTCTACACATTTTTGACGGTGCGTTGTGTTGTTTTCTTGCCTTCTGGTGGGGTTGGTCCATAAGCGGGTCTAGGAGGTAGGAAAGCGAT
>JABWCM010000396.1 GCA_013360285.1 Myxococcales bacterium | reverse complement strand
AGGCGTACCCGAAGGTACGCTGAGGATGGGCCGACCGAGGCAGGACCGACGTAGTAGGCCAATGGCTTGCGTAGCTTATTTTTTTCCCAAACACCCTCTAAGTTACATATCATCACGAACCCTCACAGCGGCATTCGTGGCGCAAATCTGTTGGTAATCCACTGGCTTAGCCCCCGAAATGTCCACGTTACCTTATAAAATGAGGGGTAGATCACACGTCGATGCCGACGTTGAATTGCGTTCTCCACAAGAACAGCGAGCCGTTCAACCGTTCCCGTCGGTATCCTACCGACTACGAAGTTGCTTTTTCCGCCAGATGTTAACTTAAGGCGGGCGGCTTGTTCCATCGGAGTACGCACCGGGCCTGGGTAAACGGTTACAACATGAACCCCCGCTGGTGCGAGTTCATCGTGCAATACCTCAGAATACGCGGCAAGTGCGGCTTTGGAGGCACTGTAGTGAGCCATAAAAGGTGTGGGGGTGATGGCAGCTACGCTTGCTATGTTAACGATTGTGCCACGCCCCTGCTCCAACATCTGGCGGGCAACTTCTCCCGCCAGTCTTATTGGCGACATGACGTTGAGTCGCAGCAACGACTCACCATCTTCGGCGGAAATAGACGTTGCAGGGTCCACGATTTGAACGCCGGCATTGTTGATCAGCACATCCACAGGTCCGAAAGCGGCAATTGCATCCGGAAGCCAATTGCAGCTTTGCTCGGTTTGGGACAAATCAGACTGAAAAACACGAGTTTCTCCGGGAATCTGACCCGCCAGTTCGGTGAGTAAGTCAACACGACGCGCGACCAACGACAAAAATCGACCGGGTTTGCCCAGATGCCGGGCTAAACCCTCACCGATACCGCTGGATGCTCCTGTGATCACGATGTGCATTGTTAGTCCCTGAAACGCCGGAGAATTTCGTCGTAAGCATCAATGCGTCGATCTCGCAGAAATGGCCAGATGCGTCGTACGAACTCACTTCTTTGGAGGTCAACTTCAACAACTTGTTCAAATTCATCGTTTTCTGGAGCCATGACGATGATTTCGCCCTGTGGTCCCGCAACGAACGACGAACCCCAAAATTGTATCCCCTCCGTTTGACCTGTCAGGTCCGGCTCAAAACCGACACGATTCACCACCACCACGGGCACGCCGTTTGCGATGGCGTGCCCTCTTTGTATGGTCAACCACGCATCGCGTTGGCGACTCTTTTCGTCCTGGCTGTCCCCGGGACACCAGCCGATAGCGGTAGGATAAATCAAAACGTCGGCGCCGCGAAGGGCCATGAGCCGTGCGGCCTCAGGAAACCACTGATCCCAGCATACAAGAACACCTAACTTACCAACTGGGGTTAGCGCGATTTCAAATCCCAAATCACCCGGAGTAAAATAAAATTTCTCATAGAAACCAGGATCGTCGGGGATATGCATTTTGCGATAATGATGTAGCTGTTCGCCCTGTGGTCCGATCACCACTGCAGCGTTGTGGTACAGCCCGGCGGCTCGTTTTTCAAACAACGAAACAACCACCGTAACGCCGGTTATTTTTGCGACCGACGCCAAATGCCCAAACGTGGGTCCGTCGATGGATTCGGCGAGATCGAAGTGTGCGGTATCTTCGACTTGGCAGAAATAGGGTGTGGCAAACAGCTCTTGCAGTACGATCAGTTGGGCGCCTTGCTCGGCAAGCGAGAGAATCGCCGTGGTTGCACGTTCTAGGTTGTTAAGTTTGTTGAGCCCCGCTTTATGTTGAACAATGCCGACTCGTAGCTTTGCGTTAAGGATTGTCATTTTCCCGCCAACACCCCTTGAGGCAATTGCATCGTTACGCAATGCAACGATCCGTATTGCAAAATTAGTGAATTGCAGTCAATCCCTACGACCCGCCGACCTGGAAACGCTTTGGTTATCGCAAAAATCGCTTCCTCGTCGCCCTCGTCGGCGTAGGTAGGAACGAGCACGGCGTCGTTGATGATCAGAAAGTTCGCATAGGTCGCCGGCAATCGCCGCCCGTCGTCGTTCCGTTTCGCGGTAGGTGTCGGGACAGAAATCAATCGAAATCGCCCACCTTGTTTGGTTCTGAACGATGACAACTGTTGTTCCATCGCCTGAAGTCCCGCGTATTGCTCATCCTGAGGATCATCGCAGCGCACGTACACGATCGTATCGTCGGGACATAACCGGGCAAGCGTATCAATGTGGGAATCCGTGTCGTCGCCGGTCAATGCGCCGTGATCCAGCCACAAAAAGTGATCTATACCAAACCATTTGTTGAGTTCCCGTTCCAGCTCACCTTTGGTCAGGTGGGGGTTTCGGTTGGCATTTAAAAGGCACTCTGACGTAGTTAGCAGCGTTCCACACCCATCTGTTTCCAGGCTACCTCCTTCGAGGATCAATCCCACTGTTTTGATAGGTGTCGTGCCGAACGTTTTCATTGCGGCAAGCCTGCGAGTTACTAAGTTATCATGGTTTGCTGCATATTTAAGACCCCATCCGTTAAATCCAAAGTCCAGGATCATTGGGGATCCTGCCGGTGTGGAAACTGTGATAGGACCAAAATCCCGAGCCCAGGTGTCGTTTGTGTTCAGTTCAACAAAACGAACTCGGTCGATGACTACGTTTGCTGTGTAAATAGCTGAAAGTGCTGATGTTTGATTCGGTCCGACAACGACAACATGTTCCGATTGTGATATCGCAGCGGCGATTTCCGCGAAGGTGCGTTGCGCCGGCACAAGATGGGGTAACCAGTCGGTTGCCTCGTGTGGCCATGCCAAAAGTACACCGTCTTGTTGTTCCCACTCTGCCCGTAATCGCATTGTCACATCCTCCAACCAGTCAGCTTAGTGTATTCGATGTGTCTTGTCATTCCTCACTGAGGGTCAGCGGAAATAAGGGAGTGACCCTGGTCGAGCCGATTTTGAGTCGGGTGGTCCGGGACCGGACCGAGGAATATCGGGAATATTCCTCAGAGGGTGTTTGGGAAAAAAATAACGGCGAGCGAGACAGTGGCCATAGCGAGGCGGGCCTGCCGACCGAGGCCCACCGGAGGCGTACCCGAAGGTACGCTGAGGATGGGCCGACGGAGGCAGGACCGACGTAGTAGGCCAATGGCTCGCGTAGCTTATTTTTTTCC
>JABWCM010000395.1 GCA_013360285.1 Myxococcales bacterium | reverse complement strand
GCTCAGCACCACTACGTGCCTCGCCTCGTGAGTTGCATACGTCTCCAGCACCTCCAGCGCACGCTGGACACCGGTCCACAATGGGGTTCGCCCACAAGCATCGGGCCAGCCCTCGTAACAAGGAGCCGCTGTGCCCATGTATTTATTGGCGTACCAGCTTGCCGGATCACTCTGCCCAGGCGCGTGGGCAAACGACATGACGAGCTGCGTCTCGTTCGCAAGTTCCTCGGGTAGAACCTCATCACCGAGCACTGTGTAATAATTGAGTATGGCCGTTTCCGGGGACGATTCGTCGTAACCTGTCAGCGCGAATTCGTTGATCGAATAAAGCGCCAGTTCATAGGGCACATTTGGCTCGAACAAGTCATCGTCATAGTACAAGGACTGTCCCGGTTCCGGGTACGAGTCGAAGAATCGACCGCGAATCGCTCCAAATCGGGAATGCAGCGGATCGGAAGCATTGAGGTCGCATCGTTCCTGCATGCCCCAGCCCCGGTCCACATCAGGGCCACACTGTCCCGTAGCCGTCTCTCGGAGTGTCACAGGATCAACATTGCCGTGCATCGCCCCACCCCGATCCACCACGACGGCCACCGAAGCCGGCCATGTGATATTCGGCGCTCGTCGCACAAAACGAACGTCCACAACGTCGGCGGGTATGGTGGAATTCACCGAACCATCCAACGACGCTACCTGAATCTGCCCGTTCACCAACGTAAACGTGTTGACGCCTTCGGAACCGCACTGCAGAAAAAGTTCGTCCCACACGGCCCCCGGCCACATCTGGCGGTAACTACCACCCCATCCATCAAACAAGACGAGACTCAATCGTAGTCCACCCGCAGCGGTGGTCGCACTACACGCGACGTCCGGTGACCCACTGCTCCCCACCTGGAGCGGCATCGCATCAATGACGCCCACGGGGTCAACGGGGATATCCGTAGCCATATAGGAGATAGGGCAGTTGGGGGGATTGCCGTGGAGGGTTAGATAACCACCATCCCAGGAACCCGGGAAATTTCGTATGTCGTATTGGGACAATGAGGTACAATAGTCCGAAAGATCGCACCCTGGTTCGCATTTGCACCATACGTCGGCCCGAAGAAGAAGAGTATGGGTCTCATAGGTCTCACCTTTGGAGCGAAAATATTCGCAGATTTGCACTTCGTTCTCGGCATCGCATCCCGGAAACCTTACCGTGTCTTTTTCGGCGCATCCCGCCCCCACAATCAACGCCCAAGCCAGCGCCGCACCCCAAACAGACAACACCGACCATAGCAGGTGTCTGTCGTGGGGTGCGTGAATCGCCCGCCCGGCAGATTGGGATCGATAAACTACCCTCTTGTACTCACAAACTCCTTGAGCCTGTGAGTCAATATGGGCGCGGACTGTGGGCGTGGAGTTGGCGGCGAATCGGCTGGGAAAAAGTCGAGTAATATCGGGAATATTGCGAAGACGTTTTGCTGGCCGAGGCGCTACTGCGCCACCGCCCACAGGCCGCGTAGCAATTTTTTCACAGGTTCTTTGGATACGGGAACAGCACTTCAAGTCACAGCCCATGACGACGACCCTCTTCCGCCTATGTCGGCGGTACGGTATAAAGCGTTACATGTACCGGACAAACAAGGCGCCCGACCATCGGCGGATCCTCCGAATCCAGTTTCGTTTGGTTGGGATTTGTACCTCGATGCTGGATTCGGTCGAAATACGGGGACGCGGTCGTATCCCTTATACGGATGTGGAGCAGCAACCGCTGATTCGCCGGATCGACCCATTGCGAGTCGGCAGGAATCAGCGGGCTGCTCAGGCGAGCGGCGAGCAAGCCTTTCAGTTGATGCTCCGGTCGCGGCAGAATGTCAGGCAGGGGTTTTCCCGTCGCTTCGTCATACACGCTCAGATGCCAACCGGAATTGCCGCCAGGATCAAAGGACATTCTCCCCCGTCGTAGAACGGTGAGTTCCTGTTCTTCACCCCATTCGTCGAGCGTGATCAGGCGCGCATCGAGACCTTGGGTGATCGCTTTGGTGCCTAACCTCCAGGCAAAGGCGGCACCCCAATTCTCCTTGCCTTCGTGGAGCACCGTCCTTGGTCCACCCTCTGGAACTTCGCACTTGTGGTACAAACAATCCCAGTGATACAGCCGATAATGCAACACGAAGCGCGTGATCCGTACGGGAGCGCTCAGCGGAACACGAACGGCCGCCGTTGCGCTGATGAAACGACCGTCCAGGACTTTCGACAGCGGCGGAGGTTCGATCGCGTGTGCTTCTGTCCATTCCTTCTTTGTGGCAAAGTCACCCGAGTTACCCTGAGCCTCGATGGCCGCCCAACACAGGTTTTCCAGATATTTCTGGGCGGCGGCATACTGCGCCAATGCCCCGGCGCCGGCGTTTGGTTGGGATTTCTCTAGTTCTGATTTCCAACCAGTGCACCCCTTCTCATTTCCTTCATGCTCAAAGTGGAAATCTTCAGCTTCGAGCCTTGTGACGGTTGTCAACCCACCTGTAGTTTTTTTGATTTCACAACCCGGTGCGTCGACGTAAGGTGTGTTCTTTATCACTGCGAACGCATTCTGAAATCCAACGTCCGCCGGCAGGAAAGCGATCTGTTCCGGTTTGCCTTTGCGTTGAAGTTTGCATCTTACTTCGTAAGGGGTGGTATGGGGTTCATTACAACCGTATGTAGTTGTTACCAAGGGCAGATGACACTTAGCTTGCGTGTCACACCCCTGCGGCACCTTCCATCGCGCCGGTGGTTGGGCGATCTGTAATCGCACCGGATAGGTCGCCGGCTCAGGATATGCATCGTCAAAATGGTTCGTAACAACAATCGAGCGAGTGTCGTCGTGCCAGTGGTCCTGGGGGCCCAAAACACTCCCAGTCGTCTTATCGACTCTTGGCGCCGTTCTCGAGTAGAGCGTTCGCGCGAAGATCAGCGGCACCTCGATTTGACCATTCGTACTCATACGCAGCCATCATTCAGCAGCCTTCGTGTTTTCGGTACACGGAACCCCGTTGCAACACTCCGGCGACTCTACCCACGGTTCGGACCCTCGGACTGCACACGCTTTTCCTTCCGGCACACAACTGACCACACAATCGGTGTCGCTTCCGCCCGGGCAATCCTGCTCCTTTTGGCAGGTTGTGCGCATCAGTACTTGCCGGGGGCTCGCCATGCCCGTGAGTTCTTCGCCCTGGCCAGCCGACAGTTTTTGTGTCGCGACAACGACCCCGTCTTCGTCCTTCACCTGCAGGGTTCCATCGATCGAGACGATCATCCCGTTGACCCATGAGCTTTCGGGTTTCGCGAATTTCAGATCCATCTGCCACACCCCGCGAACCGTTTCGCGAACATTACGTACCGCTTCATGAACGCCCGCAGCAAACTCCATCACCGTTTTGTCGCCCTTGGCGATCCACTGGTAGGTGCCCCCGGTCAGACACGCCAACTCCATCTGCGCCGGGTCGGGACTGCGATACCCCGGCGCTTCCAGTTGAATGAAACTCACCGGAATTCGCTCCTCGCGTGGGATCTTTTTGACCTGTTCCACCACTTCTTTGTAACTGTAAACCTTCATGGTCTTGGCCAACGCGCATTCGCCCCCAGATCCGGGCACGAAATAGGGTGAATCGGGGCTGCAGGTGTCCGGGCCGTCGCTCAGCACCACTACGTGCCTCGCCTCGTGAGTTGCATACGTCTCCAGCACCTCCAGCGCACGCTGGACACCGGTCCACAATGGGGTTCGCCCACAAGC
>JABWCM010000151.1 GCA_013360285.1 Myxococcales bacterium | reverse complement strand
TGAGGAATATCGGGAATATTCCGCAAGGACGGGACTGGACAAGGCAGCCTAAATTAGCCGAACAGGATTCACTCATCTATTTCCGCTGACCCTCTCTGCGCTACTTTTTCAAAATATATTTATCGATGGCCTGCTGAAATGATTCCGCTGAATAACCTCCGGGTGGGCTAAACTTACGACCGTTGATAAATACCGAAGGTGTGCCGTTTACGCCAATGCGGCTCCCTTCGGCCATGTCTTTGTTCACTTTCGCTTTGAGCGCCTCAGAGTTGATATCTTGCTTAAATTTCTCCATGTCCAGACCGATTTGCTGGGCGTATAACTCCAAGTCCGCAGGAAATAGGGCTTTTTGGTTGTTAAACAGCACGTCGTGATACTCCCAGAATTTTCCCTGCTGGTGTGCGGCCATTGACGCCACGGCTGCCCCAAACGCTTCTTTGTGAAAATTTAGCGGAAAGTGCTTGAACGTGATCGACACATCGTCGCCATAAATCTTTTTGACCTCCTTCAGGCCTGGTCCAACCCGAGAGCAGAACGGACACTGGAATTCGGAAAATTCGACGATGCTGATTTTTGCGGGAGCATTTCCTAGACTTGGCGAACCATCGACACTGATCGAGTTCACTTTGTCCTCAAGAGGGCTGAAGACTTTGCCTTTGCTGATAATTTTTTCGTAAACTTTGTCGGCAGATGTTCCTTTATCGATAAGTTTCTGAGTTTTTTCCAATTCTTCGTCGATTATTGTCTTAAAATCATCAAAACTTTTGCCACCCAACAGTCGCCCGTTAACAAAAAACGTAGGTGTTCCGCTTGCGTTGACGTCGGCCGCCTGCGCTGCGTCGTTTTTCGCGTAGGCCTCATAGGTACGTTGGTCTAACGCCGCACGAAATTTCTCCATGTCGAGCCCGACTTCTTCCGCGTAGGTTTCAAGGTTGGCTCGATCAAGCGCCTGCTGGTTTGCAAACAACACATCGTGGTATTCCCAAAACTTACCTTGGGCATGCGCAGCCATTGATGCTTCTGCTGCGAGTTGCGCCTTGTCATGGAACGACAAAGGATTGTGTTTGAACACGATGCGCACCTTGTCTTTGTATTCCTCGTGTACCTTGTTGACCGTCTCTACTACTTTGGAGCAAAACGGACACTGAAAATCTGACCACTCCACGATCGTAACCGGAGCATTTGCTGGTCCTTTGCTTGGTTCGTCACCGCGCACAACAACCTTCCAAACCTCCAACGATTTGTCTTCACCTGGGGCCGGTTTTGCTTTCCCCGCCGGCATATTTCGAATCAGTAAGTTAAACACCTTGTCGTTATTTTTCTTCATCGACGCGTACACGGCCTTCTCCCGTGGTACGCCTCCAGCAATAAGCTGGTTTACCTTTGTTAACTCGGCATCCACGATGGTCTTGAACTCTTCATAGGGTTTTGCTCCCGAAAGCAGTGTTCCGTTTACAAAAAAGCCTGGGGTGCCCGTTTGTCCGACCGCGACGGAAGCGGCCTGATCTGCCTCTACTTTCTTTTTGATTTCCGCGTCTTTAAGGTCGGTTTTAAATTTCTCTACGTCGAGCCCTAATTCCGTGGCGTATTTGATCAGGTTGGGTTCATCCAGTGCCTGCTGGTTGGCAAACAGCGTGTCGTGAAACTCCCAGAACTTACCTTGTCGAGCGGCGGCCATAGAGGCGAGCGACGCGATCATAGCGTTGTCGTGAAAGCTCAGCGGGTTGTGGATGAATTGAACCTGAACGTCTTCACCGTAGGTGTCAACAAGCTGGGTCATCGTACCGGTGACCTTGGAGCAGAACGGTCACTGAAATTCACTGATTTCGTGGATAATCACCTTCGGGGTTTTTCCACCCTTAGTCGGCGTTGGTTCGAGTTTTCTCAGCGGTGCGATGTCGATGTCTGAAGCCGCTGCAATCGCTACCGGATCGGCCTTACCTTCTTTCTCGTCGGAACTATAATTGACCGCATATCCAATGAAAAATCCAACAATTCCCCCAATAATTAGCGGAATAATGAACTTTTCGGCGCCACCCTTACTCATAGGGGTTTTCTCCTTGGTCATTTAACCATGAACGTGTGTGACTGATTGGCCCGGATTTCTCACAAGCTTAAGACTACGAGCGCCGATCAGCGGGCATCTTCGGGCATGGTAGGCCTCTTTTGTCCTCAACATGGCGCTGCTGCGCTGGGGCAAAAATGGTCCACCATGCCTAGATCTGTTGGCATTTTAGCACTCTCGTTCGCAAGCTTGTGAGAAATCCGGGTTAAGACTCTCGACAGAACCGGCATCTGTTATGTTACCCATTACAGCGCTGGATTGTTCTAAACAAGTCAACGCTGCAACAAAACCCGGAGTCCTTACTGAAAAATCCTAACTTTCGCAACATCCTGTTTTTGCAATCGGTGGCGTTACAGTGGGCAGTCGTCTGGAGTAATTTGGTTTGGTCTCGCAAACTAACGACTACCCAGGATCTCAATGTCGGCATCGGATCGCGGTTCCAGCATCCGTTTGCCAAACGAATAGTTCATTACGCCAGTTATGTTAACGACATCCCCCTTCGTAGGTGCCTGATAGGCATACAGGTCACCCACAAACAGGACGCCGTCTATCTGGAATTCGCCGAATTTGTTTGGGGCGGCCGTCACTGTACCTCGGTTCAGCCGGACAAGCGCTCCTTCGTAGGCTTCACCCAGAGCCGGATCCGCAAGTATTTGCGAAGATACCGCCACAGGTTCGACTGCCTCGGTTTGATCGTCCAACTGGTTGATCGCTGTGGCACGTAACTGGGTGTTGCAAAAATAGCTCGTCGATTTGCCGGAAACTGCAAGGTGCGTCCCGACGTCGAATATTGTTGTTTGAGTAGCATCGAGCGACAAAACAACGCCGGAATCGGGTCCGCCTCCTGGGTCGGCGACGAAATATCCGTAGAGGTTCTGAGCGGGATTCGATGGATGGCGATATAAAACGAAGCGACCAGCGGTAACCACAACATCCCCCAGTTCCGCGTTCAACTCGGGTCCGTAGAATCCATTGTTGACGGCCGCGGCAGCCTCATCACAATTTTGGTACTCAGGGATTTTCCTAATGTCGGCGATTGTTTCGATGCCGCTTGTAGAAGCACTTCCGCCCGTTGTTCCAAGTGTACCGGCTTTAGCGTCCGCTTGCGGCATAACGAGCGCGTCGTCATCGGTCGGGTGGCTTCGGCCGTCTTCGTGGGTTGTACATGCAGCTACGACGGCCACAAACGTTATCGCGCAGCCCAATTTTTGTCGCTCGGCTGATGCGAGGTCAAAGAGTCTCTGAGGTTGTGAAAAAATAGCTGCGCGCCCTGGTGCCGGCGACTTTTGGCCGACTTGGCTTCGAAAAACCCTGCGCCATATGCCCGATATGACTCGGGTTTTCCGAGTCCAATTCGGCGCAAAATTCGCAGCCCCAAAACGCGCCCATATTTTTTCACAACCTCTCTGAGAAAATAGATTTATCATAACTACCGTGTGGCCGCCGATGCATTACGCACATGGTCTGGTGGTGTGCCAATTTTGGGAAAGTGTTTGTTTAAGAACTTCTCGAGTCGAAAATTGACTTGGTCCGGGTGCTCAAGGGGGGCGGTGTGACTTCCCTGTGGCAATACACTCAATTCGGACCCACGAATTCGATGGTGCATTTCTTCGCTAAGGCGCGCAGGAGTAAACTTGTCGCGCTCACCCGAAAAAATCAATGTTGGAACTGTAATTGTGTCCAGAACACTCTCGGCAGTGTGCTCGTCGGCAAATTTCAGCATCCGAGCGAACAAACCAAGATCCATGGTCGCCATGTGCTCCAGGTACGGCCAGAAGTCTTCGCGATTAATCAAACGACGGTTAAGCTCAGTAAGGCTTGCAATTTTGTATACAAATTCGGTAGGAAGATATTTACGACAAAGTTCCGATATTTTTCCTTTATCTTCGGTCAGAATGCGGTACATATGTGGAAAAACGATGTCTTTGAACCGGCTGTCACCGTGAAAGGTATTGAGTGGGTGTTGATAACTTCCGCAAATGAGTACCAATGCTGCCGCCAGATCTGGTTGTTGCCCGTAGGTTTCCAGTACCACCTGTACACCCATGCTATGGCCGATAAGGACGGCATGGGGTATCTCCAGATGGCTTAGAAGTGCTCTCAAATCTTTGGCATGATCGGAAACGCGAATCGCATCGGGGTCTACGGGTTGTCCTGACTTGCCATGACCGCGGTAGTTCCATCGTATGATGGTGTAATCATCCCAGAAGTAGTCGACGAGATGTTTCCACACATACTGGTCGCAACCGATACCGTCGCACAAAACGACGGGAAACCCGCGACCCACAACGCGATAGTAGATGGACGTATCATCAAAGGATCGAAATGTCTTTTCGTGCATAATGGACCCGTCGTATCCCGTGGAGTCTGTGAAAAAATGGATGCGACCCTTGTGGGCTATCTTCTCACAAACTCGTAGCCTTCAGTTGGTTCGATTCATCTCCTAGTGGGACGTGGCGCAACCGTATTGCACCATAGATAAGACCGAAAACTGCAACTGAAGCGGCATTTAACAGTAAATATTCAGGAAAAACCCACATAAAGCCGAATATATAGGCGAGAAGAACATTCAACCCAGCAAATGTCCGCAAGACAGGATTCTGGGGAAGCGTAAACTTTGGCATTCGAAAGTTACTTACCATTAATAACGCTAATATAACATAGGCGCCGGGCAATATCTGATACACTTCCGGAGGCATTTCGTGCTTCATCGCGGTCGCGATATAAGAAGCGATCAGCCCGCCTGACAATGTTGTGGGGATTCCCAAAAAGAACTTACTGCCGATTTTATCGGTCAATACGTTGAATTTCGCGAGTCGCAAGCAGCTCGCAAGTACATAGACCACTACGCTCACACGCATTCCCCAGATCCATTGTGGATGTCCGGTGTAAAGCGCACCACCAATCGCGGGGTCCGACAACAATCCATGTAGAAGAAAACCCGGAGCGATTCCAAACGTGACAAAATCGCTGAAAGAGTCCAACTGGATGCCAAAATTGCTGGATGCATTGAGTGCTCGGGCGACTGTGCCGTCCAGTTTGTCAAGCAGTACACAAATCACGATGAACCACGCCGCACTCTCATGGTTGCCCGCCATGGAATGGAACATGCTGACCAACCCAAGTGTCAGGCTGGCACACGTGATTGCGTTCGGTGCGAGGTATTTTGCCGGATAATATTGCATCGTTGTATCGCCGGGCCAGAAAAAAGGTACCGTACATCGACGTGATCGGTAGTCTATACGGTTGTGAATCGCAAGAGCACCTGCGGCGGTTGCCGACATGTAGGTACTTCAAAACTCCTTGTGATAGTACCGTGTTTCATACTATGGGAAATCGTCGCGGCGGGATAGTCCAAGAAACATATTGTCGTATACAGCCGTTCAGTTTTTAGCGAAGGAGACATCCGTGTATCGAGAAATTCGTGATCCGGTTCATGGGCCTATCGGGCTGTGTGCGGGGGAACTCGCGGTCGTGGACACAGTAACGTATCAAAGGCTTAGAAATATCCGACAGTTAGGCTTCGCGGAAATGACGTTTCCGGGTGCAACCCACAACCGATATGTACACGGCCTCGGGGCGATGTTTATTGCTGGGAAGGCGTTCGATGCTGTATTTCGGGATGCTACGTGGATGAGTTCTGGAGTACGCGACCGGCTTCGCCAAACCGTTCGTTTGGCTGCTCTTCTTCACGATATTGGACATCCACCATTGTCGCACGCCGCTGAGCGTATGTTGCCGAAGCTGAGTGCGGTAAACGAGGTATGGAAATCGGAAACCCGCCAGGCGACCCACGAAGACATGACCTTGGCTCTTCTTTTGTGGGGAGAACTTTCAGACGTCATCGACCGGCAATGGAATGTTCTGGGGATCCGCTCGGTTCATGTCGCAGCCCTGATTCATGCGGATTTTCCGATGGACTCACCAGAACCTTTTGTGGTTCAAGGCCGAAACCTCCGTCCCGTGCTTAGCCAATTGGTATCCAGCGAATTGGATGTGGATCGGATGGACTATCTCCTGCGCGATTCGTACTACACGGGTGTAAGTTATGGTCGTTATGACCTCGACTGGTTAGTTGGTGGCTTGACGATCCACACAGACGAAACAAATGACGTCTATTTGGCGCTACACAGCCGAGCGTTACTGACTTTCGAGGATTTTCTCCTGTCCAGGCTGCACATGTTTCTTATGGTGTACTTCCACCACCGCACCAACGCCTACGACAGAATGCTTGAACGGTTTTTTGAAACCTTGGGCACCGATGTCACTCTTCCGGGCGGGATTCAACATTACGTCGAAACCGATGACACATCTTTGATGGAACTCCTGCGACACCATCGGAGCAACAATTGGGCCGATCGGATCCTGAGGCACGCACCCCTGCCGCGAGTCGTCGATTTAAGTGGCCCGCATGAACAGGCGGCTCAGTCGGTGATTGACTACGAATTGCGGCGAATCGGGGTTGAACCCGAGTGGATTACTTCTCATGGCATTCTGTCCAAATATCAATGCCGTGACACCGCAAGCTTGCCGTTGTTTGTGATTGCTGAACGTGCGAACGGGAAAACGGAAGCGGTTCTGCTCAAGGATGCCACAGACCTATTCCGGCGGTACCGCGATTCGACCGTGCTGGTACGCTTACATACTGCGGAAACCGACCGCGACATTGCGCGAAGCGTTGTTTCTCGTGTTCTCGCGTGACCGTTGTCGCCCGCGTCAGCTTTCGGAAAATCGTTGACGATTCTGTTGTCCCTGAGGGCAATGGGTACAATCCGACGTGTTAACATTATACGCACTGTGAGTCACATAGTCGTCCAAGCACTGTCCTAACGCGATGCGCCTGAACTTGACCCTACAATAAAACCGAGCCTGTAGTGCGTCGCTTAGCCGCAAAGCCCCAATACGCAATGTGGGTGTTTCTTCGTTAGTAGAATACTGCATCGATCAATATTATCGGGGGACCTGAAGTGGTTTGTCCAGTGTCGAAAACAATTGTTTGGGAAACGTTGTATCAAACCAATCTTAACTTCGGCCTCAACGGCGGTTTTGGTGGCGGAGTGGATGGGTCCGTGGGTGGATTTTCGGTAGAAAGTGGGTTTTCGGACCCAGATTCGTCTTCAGCACTCGGGGAAACAACACGAAGTGATGGCCGTCTGGATTTCGATTCACTCTTTGATTGAATAGACCGGGGTTGACTGATTGGCGGATTGTTGTCGGGAAGCCGCGCATCCGTTTGCGGTTTTTCTTCGTCCGACTTGCGGCGCCGCTTTTCGGCTAACCACTGCGCCAGAAGTTCAGGAGGTAAACTGGCCGTCCAAATGCGGCCAGGGTGAAATCCCTCCGGGGATGTGATTGCGAAAACGGCACTCCAAGGTATGGAACACGAAAATCTCTCTTTATTGAAGTTGAGAACCGCGGCTACGCCTTCGTCGTCCACTACAAATCCCGGTAAGTTAAATCCGTACGCGAAGTTCAACCTCAACACCGGGTCCGAAATAAACCTTTCGGGAACCCGAACACCTTGTTTCCGAGGGTCCAGATGAACCATGGCGATGCCCTTGTTCAGTATCTCCAACATGCAGTTCATTTTTGCAGTCGTATCGGTGTCCATTGTCGCCTACATCCTTTCCAGCTCGGCCTCTACTTCGCGCAAAATATAAACTTCCCTGGCCATCCGTTCCAGTGGTTCACCCAATCGCCGGACCGCTTGTGGTGCTTCGCTTCCGGATTCGATTCGAACGGCGTCTAGTCGGATATTTTCCGCCGCCAGGATGAAACCTTCGATGCTGGCACGAATTCGATCTAAATCTTCGTGCAATGCAGCAATTTTGCTTTGCCGCGCCTCCATGAGAGCCAAATTGGATTGGTACAGACCACGCAATCGTTCTTCGGAAGTGGACTGAAGGCGGGTTCGTAACTCGTTGATTTCTTTTTCACTATTGGTCCGGCAGTCATCTGCACCCATGTCCCGCAACGTTTGCCGCAACCGACGTTGACCGTCCCCAAGTTTGGCAACGTCCTCTACGCCTGCCCGCAGCATCATCCGGGCGGACTGACCCGATTCTCCCAGGTGTTCGAGTGATTTCTCTGCCACCGCCAGAAGTTCGGTTGCGCGTACCAACAAACGCTCCCATTTGAGGTCTTCGGGGTCAGCGGAACCGACAGACAGACTTTTTCCGGTGTCTCCGGGGCCAGCTACTCCAACCCGCAGAACGGTTTCGGCTCGTTCCAACGCTTTTTGGTTTTCGGTCACCCAGTCTCGAAATCCCAACCAGTGCATGCCGAGTCCGATGCCCCATCCTCCGAGCACAAACAGTACCCACGGTATTGGGTCCTGGGTATCCCAAGTCAGCACGTTTACCAAAATCAAAAACAGGTTGACAAAAATGTACGCCCGGCGGTGTTTCTGGAGTCGACGTCTTTTTTTGTCACGTCTCATCAGAAGTTTCTCTTCCGGAGACGGACTTTTTGAACTCGATAGGAGCGCCTTTACTCCTCCCAGTCCTTCATCCAGTACCGCAATCAAGTCGTCTGCAAAATTTCCGCGTTTTTTCTGTGTCATTTTTGGCGCCCGCGGGGGCTGGGTTATCGAAGCGCCGGTTATTTACAAAACCGGATATTCGGATCGTTGGTTTCGTGGCATTTGAGGCACGCACGTTCATTTAAGCGAAACATGGCGCCACAACGGTTCTTGAAATCCACGGGATGTGGATTGATTCCCGGATCCCGTGCGCGGCTGACGCCAAATACTGCCGGATCCTTGGCCGAGTGGCATTTCAGACAAGTTTCTTCCTGGTGGCATGCAACGCAAGCGCGGATATTTCTCTGTGCTTGGAACATGTGGTGGTTTCCGGTAACGGGTTGTCCGGGTAAGTTTACCCAGCCGTCCGGGTGAAAATCGACAGTTGTGTCAAGATTTTGAGCCAAATCGACGATCCCTGTAGTACGATGACAATCGATACAAAAACTCTGCTCTCGGTGGCAACTTGAGCACTCCAACGAGTTTTTCCGTGCGGTAATGGGGTGGGTCAACAGCCAGTTGGCCGGGTGGATTTTGACGGGACGAACCGAACCGTTGTGGCAGTCGACGCAATCCTGTCGTTTGTGGCAGCTCAGGCAGTATCCTTCGTCGACCCGCGCAACCTGGGAGTGATTTTTAATAAAATCCTCGTCATGCGCGTCGTTTCGATAGTAACCGTGAGGTTTCAATTTCCCCTGGGGGAAATCCGTGATCATTCGCGAGCCCGGGTCTGCTAGATGACACGTTGTGCACTCGTCCGGAGCGGACTTGCCGTCATGGCACGTCAAACATGTTCCCATGACCGGAAATGCGTTTTCAGGTGCCGCGACCGCAATCTTATCAAGTCCGGCGTGGCAAGTTTCGCAGCCGATGCCACGGTCGATGTGAATTTTGTGATTAAACTTAAGGTTGGGCTCCGGGATGGTCATCTTTTGGGGGCGGATGTTGGCCCGTTCCGGTTCATCGTGGGGGTTGTATCCCTCGTATGCTCCCGAAAACTCTAGGTGACAGGTCTTGCACGCCGACGCTGGATCCGCGGTTTCCGGATTGTTGGCGTCAACCGAATGGCACAGGTCGCACGCTTGCCCACTCGGTAGGTTAACGTCACTGGCCCGAACACTTTGGGTCGCGCTTTCGTGACACTGAACACATTCGATATCGAGCGCAAGATGTTTGTCGTGAAAAAAACGTGTGGGAATCGATTGTTTGGGAAAAATAACGTCGCTTGGCGCGTGGTGCCTTGCTACTTTCGTAATGTCCGGATTTTTACCGGAAAAAGCCATAAACTCAAACGGTTGGCTCGCGATAACCCGACTTGCCCCCCACGCCAGTACCAAGAGTGACAAGACTCCTAGAATTCGCATTAGCACGCCCATCAACTTTCTCCTGCCCACGTGATCTGCGGTGAACCGGCGGCCGCAGACCCAATTATATTCGCTTATTTTAGTGATGTAGTTGGTTATTTACAGCCAGAGCTCTAAATCGACCAGCGCCAGCACCCGGACCCACGCGGGTTGCAACTGAGTAGATGCTTCCTCGACAAGCAACTGCAGGCGACCCTGCTCAGCAAACTGCCAACTTCCGCTGATTTGCGCACCGAACATGGTTCCGTTGAGTCCTTGTTGCACTTGATCCTCAAAAAGGATCAGCATGAGGCGGGCGTCCAGTGCGAGCGTGTTGTCTAAAAACGACACTTGTCCGCCAACATCCACCATGGTGTGATCGCCGCCGTATCCAAATTGAGTTGTGAAATCGACATACACGTGCGTTCCGCGTTCCACGGTCCAACGGGCGCCACCGCTGAACCCGAGGTCCTGAACCGTTTCGTCCACGGAGAACTGGGTAACTGAGCTGTCAGCGCCGTAAAATGACTGATATGTACCCACGTACGCAAAAAGGGATTCTCCAAAAAATACCCTCAGCCGTTCTTGAGCCCGATTCAGCGGACGCCACGAGAACACGTTCCAAATACTGTCCGCGTCGAAGCTCGGGATCAGGTATTGATACTGCGCTTCCACCTCTATCATGTGAATGGGCCGGTAACGGACGCCGCCTCGTATTTCGTTTATTAAAGACTGATAAAAATCGAAGCTCAAGGACCCATCGACGAACAATCCCTCCACGATTCTTTGGCTAAAAACACCACCAAGACGTTGCTGGTTGACGAATCCGTCGGAAGATAACTCCTGGATTCTTCGAAAACCGATTTCCAGTTGTGTGTATGCAAGGTCGGTCAGGAAGACTCCCGCGCCTAGGACCAGGCGGGGCGCTGCGTCCTCAGTCTTTCCGTTTTCGGTCAACAACTGTTCGATGGTTCCATCCAACTCGTGGGAATTGACGCTGACCGGACCCCACCCGTTTCTTGCCTCGACTCCCGACAATACTTCGACCCCGAAGTACCAAGGTGTTTTGGCGCGTAGTCGTATTCCGTCGTACAACAGCATGTCGATAGCGTCGATTTCGTATTGACGTCCGGCCGAAATATCCAAAAATCCTGCTATATTGCGGGCTTCTAGGTAAGCGTAGAGAATTGCAATGTCCTGGCGGTCCAGTTGTGGGCCGGCGTCCAAGTCGCGTTGTTCCACCCCAAAATCACCTGAAAAACGAAAGCTGGACACGAAAAAGAGCGAATTAGACCCGTCTCCGGCCAGATCAAAAAGATCAAGTCCCAACAACTGATGAATACGTCGTCTTGGGACCTCGGTGCCGTCTGTTCGCAGATGTGCGTAGGCGTCGCCAATGGTTTGAGAGCGGACCAATGCTTCAACGGCTGTCGCGTTTGGCAATCGAATCGCTAAAATCGTACAAAACACGGTCACAATAGCGCACATGTAGACGAGCATGTGTGCGGCGTTGGTAAACACACTCATGGCGCGGAAATCGTGTCGTTGCTTCAAGATTTGAGGCGTCTCTGACAAAGTCGACAATCGGTACTTTTTTTTCAACGCCGGTCTCCTAGCTGACTGGAGTCAAAAGAATGGGTTACGATTCGGTTTACACGAGGCCACCCTGGCCACTGAACCAGACAGGTTTTTCCGACGATTCAATCCTGTGCACCGACCACGTTGCGGTATAGGCACTTATGTGAGCGGGATTCGCTTCACGGAAGTGCTGATCTATTTCGTTCCGCCACAACCGCGCCCTGATATTGTACTTATTTCGCGGCTTCTGTGTCGATTTCACTCAAATTATGCGGATCTGACCACACTTGGTGGGTTGCCAGTTCCGGTCGCCCGTTGAAGCTAGTCGGCTTTCTCCAGCAGTGCGCCGTTGTCGATCCACCGTACGATTGTTTCGATGTCGCTCGCGGCGATCGGCTCCGGTAACCCCAACGGCATGAGATAGTACTCGCAGCTCTTGATTTGACCGCCGATCGATTCGCTAAACTTACCTTTGAGTGTTTGTACCAGCAGGCTGTTGGCCGAGTCGTTTGGTTTTACTCTCAACAACGACGTTTGGGTTTCTCCAATGCCATCCTGGTTGCAATCAAGGATGGCTTTTGCTTCCGCGTTCACCAATGCGGCATAAGCTCCGGCGATGTCGCTTAGATCCAGGATAAGATCGTTTACACTGGCTGCTTCGGCGGCATTTTCCGGTCCGTGACAAACCGAGGCGGTACATCCATTGGCTTCGAGAATAGGCACCACGCAAGGGTCAAATGGAACGCTGCCCTCCGGTCCACAAACTTCCGGAGGAGGGGAAGTGTCGGGCTCTCCGCCTGAAACATCGGAATCGGGAATAACGACCGAGCCTTCTTCAGCTCCTTGTTCAATCCAACAGACAATCTTTTCGATATTGGCGCTGTCGAGCGGGTTCCCGCCTGGTGGCATCAAGGTTGCGTCCCGCGCCAACAGGCGATCGATGAGATAACTGTTTTGTTCGTCGCCGGGTTCGACACGGGATTTTGATTTTCCGGTCGCCGCCGCTGAAACGAGATTTAAGTAAGCATTTTCTGGATCTAAATTAAGTCCGCCTGCTTTGAAACCTTTGCCGTGGCACCCCGCCGTCGCACATCGCTGTACAAGAATCGGCAAAACTTCGGTGCCGAAATCGATCGGGACCTCGCAAGCACCGGGTGTTACTGAACCGGTTTCGATACGTCGGTAGAGATCGGTTGATCCTTCCGTTACACAACCTGAAGCGAAGGCTGACGCCACTAAAATACCCAATATCTTCAAAAAACGAATTGACGACGCCTTCATTTGAAAAATATCAGCGCTTCCTTCCACACATCTCGATAAATGCGGCGATTCCACCGTGAAAGTCGACAACACACACTTGATCATTACCAAAACCCTATGAGCCAAATGCCAGGTTCGCTGATAGCGCCCGTCAGACTCGATGCATCAGCTTACAGAACGGACATTGTTCAAGCAAACCAGATGCCTTTGCAAAAGTACTGCATTGGTAAGGCAGCGAATTCTTGATCATTGATGACCATATGTTAAAGTCCGCGCCCCGGCAATGCGCTGGAACAACGTGGTGGTAACATAGGAACGAAATCTTCGAGGTCCCGGATGAACAAGGTTCCGAGGAACAAAAAGACACCCAAGGTGATACCAAAGACACCCAAACCGTTGAGCAAACGCCAAGCTTTGGCGGTGTCCGTCGCGGTAGGTGTTGTTGGTGGAATTCTACTGAGCGTTCATTTATTTGCCAACAGTGCAGGTCCGTTGGGAGGTGCGACTGTGCCGCTTCGCATTCCAGCGGCCAACATCGGCGACAACGACGATGTTGCTCATTCTCAGTCTTCTACTCAGAAGGAGACTACGCATTCGCCTCGGTCGTTGCGCGCGATCGATGTGATTGGCGCGGAGGGTATTCGGTTAGATAAGGCGAGGATTGTTGATGGTAAGTACCGGCAAACATTGGATGATGGGCGCGTGGTTACATTCACGTTGAACCCAGCCGTTCAGCAGCGAGCCCAGCAGTTACTCGAAGAAAATGCAGTGCCCTATGGTGCTGTAGTTGCGATAGACCCACGAGATGGAAGGGTTTTGGCCTTAGCCAGTTACAGTTCCGCGGAGCCGAATCGCCCGGTCGCGTTTTCAGCGTCCCAGCCCGCGGCGAGTGTTTTCAAGGTAGTGAGTGCGGCTGCGTTGCTTGAATTTGGCAACATATCTCCCGACGATTCTATATGTTACCACGGCGGGCGGAGGGGAATCAGTGAAGCGCTACTGAACCCCAATCCGAAGTTGGATACCGCGTGCAACACTTTGGCGGAAGCCATTGCTGAATCCACCAATGTTGTGTTTGCTAGGATGGCCGATCAACATCTCGACGTACCCAAATTGACCGAAGTCGCGGAACGTTTTGGTTTTGGTGAACCCGTGCCTTTTGCCTGGGCGGTGGAGCCAAGCCGCGTTTCGTTGCCACAAAAACGAGTCGAATTTGCGGGCGCGGCCGCTGGTTTTCATCACAGCACGCTGAGTCCTCTTCACGCCGCCGTCATGATGGCTGGGATTGCCAATGATGGGGAGATGCCGGAGCCTGAAATTGTTGAATCTGTCGATCATGGTGGTGTCTTTACGTACCGAGCAGAACGGCGTGTCTGGAAGAGAGCCTCCAGTGCAGAACATGCAAGAAAGTTAACCGAAATGATGGTACTTACGACGGTTCGGGGTACAGCGACCAAATATTTTTCAAAACGAGGACCGGGGTTAGATGGTGTGACGGTTGCCGGAAAGACCGGATCTCTCTCAAGCGAAAACGGGGGCGTGGTTCGTCACAATTCTTGGTTCGTCGGATTTGCACCAGCCGACAAACCGGAAATTGCGATCGCCGCCCTGGTTGTCAACGACCCAAAGTGGCGGATCAAAGGCACATTGCTTGCACGTCAGGTGTTGGAAACATATTTTACAGAGGTGCGCGCTGCTGCTTCGGTGGGGCGCGACCCATCAGATAAAGTTAAAGGTGATAGAAGGTAGAATAAGTTGCTGTCAGGGAAACAGAAAACACCCGCCGAAGCATCCGGGAGTTCCCGTTGGACAAGGTTCGGTGCACGTGAACGTACAGTCGGGAATGCCGCAAGGATAACAACACGCCAAGCCAGACGCGCACTCACCTCCGTCTGGACCGCAAGGATCGCCCACCTGGCCACCTTCACAAGCGCTGATTGGGTCTGGAACGGGACCGCAAGCTTCAGTGCACACACCGGAAACACATTGCCAATAGTTGTCGCAGGTTTCGCAGGTTTCTTCGCACAATGAGGAGAAGTTTTTGTCGTATGAATAGCAGTCACAGTCCTCGGCGCACCCCAACTTGCAGGTTTTGGGGTCGGCGCAGATCCAGCACCCGTTTTGAATAGATAGGATGGTTCCTGCTGGGCACGCCGGTGGCTCTTCATTGCACGTCAGCGCCGTGCCGTCGCTGCACGCCGGATCGGTACACGTGCAGGAAAACCCTAAGAGACATCCGTCTTCGTTGAATACAGAAAATCCTACCAGATCGTAGCCTTCGAGGCATAAACAATCGGCTATGAAGATAGCAAGTGGGCAGCACGCATCCAGTTTAGGGTCGTAGTAGCTGTCATTGTTGCAAACGGACTTACAAGTACCGGGGTCCACGCATTCAAAACAGTGGTTTTGCACGGTAAGTATTGTCCCCGCCGGACAATCCGGAGGTAACATGTCGCACAGCAGCTCTGTGCCGTCACCGCATTGATTTGGAATACATTCGCATCCATATCCTAACAGGCATCCCTTTTCATCCATCACTTCAGTCGACACAATGTCCATGCCGGGGCAATAACAGTCGGCCACAAAGATTGCGTCTGGACAGCATGCATTCAGTTTTGGGTCGTAGGTCGTACCTTCTTCGCAGGTTGATGCGCAAGTATCTGGATCTACACAGGAAAAGCAGCCGTCTTGGACCGCAAGAATAGTGCCGAACGGGCATTCCGGTGGGATGACATCACACAATACCGACGTCCCATCATCGCATTTTCCCGGGACGCACTGACATCCCGTGCCAAGTAAACATCCATTCTCATCGTGTATACTAAAAAACTCGACTTCCATGCCGGGGCAAAAACAATCGGCGATGTAGATTGTGTCTGGACAACAAGCGTTTAGAGTCGGATCGTAGCTAGTTTCTGCGTCGCACGGCGGCTGGCACGTTTGGGGATCAACGCAGGCCCAGCACTGGTTTTGGGCAGCTAAGATTGTACCCGTTGGGCATGTGGGAGGAATTGTAGCACATACAACGAGCGACCCGTCGTCGCATTGACTTGGGCATTTTTCGTAGTCCTGTTTACATTTGTAGTTGGCGAAATAGACGGCGTGTTTGCATGCGGTTAGGCACTTGGACATTTTCTTTTCGCACGCCGTGTAACACTCGGGCTTAGAGCCGAGTTTGTCGCACCGTTGCTTGCAGTGCACGACTGTTGCTGTGCATTGGCTCTTGCAAGCGGTATCCGCGAAGGACGCACTGTCCATGCAGGATTGGAAAATGATGTCGCATGTATCGACCGAGGCGGCAGAGGCCGAGCCAAGCAGCCACAAACAGCAAGTCAATGTGATCATTCCCGCGAAGCTGACTTTTTTCCATGTCATAGCGAACCTCCGACGGTGTCTTCAAGTGTGGAGAAGGGTTTGTATGGGTGGTTCCCCCAATCGACCCCTAAGAGGGTGTTTGGGAAAAAAATAAGCTACGCGAGCCATTGGCCTACTGCGTCGGTCCTGCCTCGGTCGGCCCATCCTCAGCGTACCTTCGGGTA
>JABWCM010000150.1 GCA_013360285.1 Myxococcales bacterium | reverse complement strand
CGGGGCCACCGATCGTTTTCTCCCCCTGACCTCCGATCACGGAGTCACTGTCGGCCTGGTACAAATCCACTCTCAACAGTTCCTGGCCAACTCTAATTTCGTTGCCGGATGCCAAAACAACGTCGTCTCTAATCCGAAAAAAAGTACCGTTCAGAGTCCGTTTTGGGATCACAGACAACGAACCATCCTCGACCAAAATATCTAGGTGGTGTCGCGCCAGAAAATCGTCGTGGGGGAACGCGATGTCCGTGCCGGAGCGCCCCAGGGAGTTCACGCCTCTATACAGAGGAAAGGAATCGCCGTCGCTCTGGTCCGGTCGAATGAGAACCAGGGTCGCCTTCGTCGGCTGGGTGCTTTCTCCGCGTACCTCCACACGCCCCTGTATATTACGACGGTCCTTCGTTTCATAACGTGTGCCGCAGTTGGCGCAAAACGCATGTCCAGCGGACACAACGGCATTGCATGCAACACACACACGAGGCTCCCCGGAGAGACCCTCAGCGGGAGTCACTGAACTATCTCGGTGGTCTTTTTGTGGGACTGTGGCAGTCGGTTGCTGAACCTTCGAAGAAGGCACGGATGTCAGGGACGCAGACACTTCAGGTACCTTAGTGGTAGCACTTGAAGCTCTACTCTCGGCGGCCGGGACAACCGCAACCTCTCTATTCGTATTAACCGACACGTCGGCGTGAATCGATTCATCCGACACAATCGGTGCCGTTGTTGCCGTGGCCGGGCCAAAAGAAACGGAAGATACGCCCCGGTCAGGCTGACCCGATTCCTCTGGGCCAGGGGAAGCGGCTGTCGTAATTGGCGAAACCGTAGAACTGTCAGGGACGGGTTCCGGCCGAACCACCGCAGCGGTCTCTACGGACGCCTTTGGTTTTTCCGTCACGGGGGACGCAGATACTGCTGAGACGAAAACGGCTTTGATTTCGGCCGCTTCTACGGGTTTCGGAGCACCTGCAGGCGCAGCAGACCGCTTTGACGCGGGCTTCGACACAACCGCATCAGACTTTGCCGGAGCGGCGGGTTCCGATACGCTTACGGTCGGCTTCGCTTCGGTACGAACCGCCTTTGAAACCAAAGTATCGCTGGCAATTCGTGCGGTCCGGTCTCTAGGCGCAACTTTGGCGGTCTTCGGTTCTCCGCTAGAAACCAGCTCGGCGCCGCATCCTAGGCAAAACTTGAAGAACACCTCATTTTCGCGCCCGCATTGGGAGCAGGTGATCATCCGATGTCACCCCTATTGAAGAGTGGCTGCAGTTTTGTCGCAAACGCGAAACTACGGCAACGCGATAAGAGTTGTATTGAATCTTGTCTCCCGCACAACACAACAGGAGACGTAAACGCACCAAACGACGCTTCGCTACAAATCGAAACAGCGAGAAACCGACCTTAAACTACGTGGCGCCCGAGGTAACGACCATAAAAAGTCCCACATTGACCAACTTGTATTTCCAAAAACGGACTCGACGCTTTTTGGGGCTTGGTCGTACAAACAACACTTCGAGCCGCCTATTGGCCACAAACACGCCGAAACAAATCTGTTTTTGTCAGACGCAGCGACGGTCCACACAAGGACCGAATGGCCGCGACCATATCACGCAGTTTTTCTGAGCGTCAAGACACCTAGTCACACGTCCAAGCGCAATGTGGCTGAACTCAGGTCTTTTAGGTGAACGCCATGCCGTGGCTGCCCTTGGCCGTCTCAACCGGCCCTCCCTGCTCCATATTCTCGATATGACTCAGGATTTTCCATGGCGATCCGGCTCAAATTCCGCTGGCCAAAAATTCCCCTAAAAAACACCAGCCACCTAGGGTGTACGGCTTCCAACGGTCGAATTATCACTTCACGACAAGATCGTAACGTCTGCCGAGTGCTCTATCGCAACTTTCAGTTTCGCGTGATCAGCGTCATCTTCAGCAAATACCTGCGGAGCCCTGGCCAAGGTCGGAAATCCTTGCCGATTCAGCAGGGTCCGAGCTTGGGCGGCGGCGGCGACGACTTCTGATTCCACATCCTCTATGGCGTCCGACACGTGAACGACAATCGGCATTAAAATGATTACCCGCATGACACTTCTCCTTCTCAGAAACAAATCCCAAACAATCTCATGACTTTTCGTGAGCCACTCCATCACACTCAATATCTCACAAACGTATGCGTCGAGCCAGTGTTGAGGACATTCTCACATCGGAAAAAACGCCGGGTACGATGGTAGTCAGGCGAGAGACAACGCGCTATGATTCCCGTCACCTGATTCCGACGTGTTGGTGTCAGGACCATCTGTTCGCACTCGTAAACCGGCCGCGGCTTCGTACCGCCCGGAGGTGGTTCGTTTTGAAGAACCAAACTACTGACCACAATATTGGTGCCACCATCGCAGGCAAATACCGACTGCTCCACCGAATTGGGGTCGGTGCGATGGGAAGTATTTATCGGGCAGAGCAGATTACGCTGGGCAAAACCGTTGCCATCAAATTGCTTCACGCCCATATGTTAGCAGACCCGACGCTATCTAAGCGCTTCCATCGTGAGGCACGCGCTGCTGCGCGCCTTAGTCACCCCAACACGATTACGATTTACGACTTTGGAACAACAGATGAAGGCTCCTTGTACATCGCCATGGAGTATATCGATGGTCGGGACCTGGCCCAGTTGTTACATAAGGAATTTCCCATCGGCATACCCAGGATCATTCACATCTTGAAACAGGTATGTAGCGCGTTGGATGAAGCGCACGAACAGAACGTGATTCATCGTGATCTGAAACCCGAAAACATTATGGTCATGGACACACGGCACGCTCAGGACATGGTCAAGGTGTTGGATTTTGGAATTGCAAAAATTCAAGACCGCGACGATGGTAACCGAGGTGATTCGTTCCAAACAATGGCAGGCATCGTATGTGGCACGCCCGAGTTTATGTCGCCGGAACAGGCACGCGGTGAAACACTGGACGCACGTACGGACATTTATTCGATGGGAGTTCTGCTTTATCAGTTGTTAACCAATCATGTTCCGTTTTCCGGCGAGAGCCCTCTTGCTGTCGTAACCAAACACCTCACAGAACCCGCACCGTCACCCAGAATGACGAATCCAGACATTCCAAACGCCCTGGACTCCCTCGTTCTTCAACTACTGGACAAGAAGCGCGAAAATCGACCTCAAACCGCTCTTGCGCTAAAAAAAGCACTAGAACGCATCGAGATGACCTTGGGTGATATTCCCGACACCGTGCAAGCTCCGCGTGGCCAGTATCTGGGTAACAACAGCGACATCAGCGAACAAACCGCCGTCTACCATCCCGTGCGTCATCCTGCCAAAGCCAAAGAAAAGAACGGGTTGTTCGCGGTTGACAATAGACACGATGTAACAGGAAACGAACCGGCACGAGATCTTGCGCCACCTCCGGCGTCCGCACGTCGCGGCCAGCTTCGGCCTACGCCGGCAATCCCAGTTGCATCCCTTTCCACAACATCGCGTCAGATCCACGAACCCACGATCGACACTACGACTGATGACGAACTGAATCGAACCGTGGTGGTTGCAGATATGCAACAACGGATGTTGGAACGCGCAAAGGCGGTAGACACATCCGTCAACACCGTACTCTTCCACGACAATGCGAAAACTGCCCCAAAATCGCATCCAGATGCGGCGAATCGAACTTCTCGATGGATGACGGTTGCGGTTATCTTAGGAGTTTTAGCAATCGGTCTGGTAACTTTCGTAGTGTTATATTACTACCAATAACAACGCTAGTCGACTACGTACTTGATAGCCGCCAATTGCTCAGGGGCACGATCGGCCTTGTCCCACGCCGTACCAAAGGCCACCGTCTCCGGAGTCACCGTAGCGCGTAGTTCCTCAACCTGACGCGGCTTAATGACTTGGTAGAACGCCGTTACCCCAATCGTGGTGCCCTTGGGCAATGGTTCATCCAGAGGAAGTCGATAATGAACCACGTCCTGTCCCGCGCCAAAGTCGTCATCACCGACCACACCAACCGGCGCGATGTCCTCTATGCCCGAATAGCCATTGTCCCACCCCTGCGGCAAAATTCGGTTATCCTTTAGAAATTCGGCGGCTTTCAACAACGAGAACGTAATCTTTCCCTCCGAATCTGCAATTACCGTCTCCCAAATGGGCGGTGTATCAACATCGGAAATGATGTTCCCATGTTCCAGAGCCGGACCCAACAGTCGCTCCGACGGCAGGGGCTGACCCGATTTACCGAGAATTTGACCATGTTGATTTGTTTCGCCCGAGGACAACAGGATCTTGCCGCCGGGAGAACGCACTTCCAATCTTAGAAAAACGCGCCTGGATGGGTAACCTGTCGGCAGTTTGTGACCGGTTCGATTTGTTATTTTTACGTCCAGTGCCAACATCGAAGCGCTGAGGTCCACATTCAGCCATTCAAGGGACGCGGTTTGTTCGGATAGCTGTTTACGTGCGGCCGCTATCGTCGCGTCAAATGCCTCCTTTGGGACACCAGGATTCAATTTGTCGCGGTTATCGCGAATCATCCCAACGACTAGGGTATTTCCTCCCACAAACAGGTGCCTTCCGTACTGATCCCGATCTTTCAGAGGCGGAAAATCTCCCCCATCGGGCCTCCGCGCAACCTTGGTCACAATCTCGTTTGTATCTTCGTCTGTTTCCGGTATGTGACACCCAAAACAATCTGTCGCAACGCCGCTTGGTTGCGGCGTTTCCGTCGAATATGCCGAGTTTCTCCATTCCAGATAGGATGTTTGTTCAAAAAACGGCTTCCGAGATTCACCACCTTCGCCGTCCAACGCATGGGTAATCAATGTGTGGCATGTTCCACACAACGCGCTGGAGCGAAGGTGGGACGCCTTTTGTGGCGTAAACCCACTCTGATTGAGCATTGGGGTTACAAACAAGTCGCCATGTTGGCCAAATAGTGTTTTTCCGGTTGCTAAATGAAATCCACCCACAAACGACTCTTCTGTACCAAGGCCTTCTGATGTAATTCCGTGGCACAACGTACACGAGACACCGTCCGCCGCTAGTTGTCCAATGGCGCTGTCCGCGCCGATATCGGTTAACTTTGGCGGCGCAAGTGCATTCTGTTTGGCATGGTACGCAGCCATCGGCGTATGACACCAAGTGCACTTTTCTTCTATTATTGTACGTTTTTCCGGAAATAGCGCCATTTCGACAGAAACCGCGGCGCGCCAAAATGGGTCTCTCGCTGAATTGGCTTTCATCGACGACTGCCAGAGATCAAACGGACTCACATTCCGCCCAGCGCTGTCCTTCATGGCTGATGACGTCGAGCCCACAGAGTGGCAGGGTTTACATACGCCTGAAGTCGCAAAATTACCCGCGCTAATCGGCTCCGTCGCCGCGATGACCGGAAACGAAGTGTCTCCGACACCTTCGGCCAGATCTGGTACATAGTCGTCCGTGTCTGTGTCACGGATATACCAGGAATCATCAGCAGTCACGACCTCGGCGACGTCACTTCCGCCGTCATTATCCGCCAGGTCCAAACCCAAAGAGTCTGCCAACGCGCTATCTGCGACGACGCCGTCAACAAAATCGTCATCCGTAGCAGTGGCGACATCGGGAGCGCATGCCGTCAAGCGAAAAAGCAACACCACTCCCAAGACGGTGTGGTGCAAAACGAAAATGCCCTTAAAAGCAGCTTTTTGCCGCATCGTTCCTAGACCTCCCTGAGGAATATGCACCGACATCCCTCGATCAGTCCACGGCCGATCCGGTAAAATATCGCTCTTTTGGGATCGATTTTCCATTTGCGCCACACACCCAAGTCGGTCCTGGCTCGGTGCGCCCATCCTCGACATGCCTCCGGACACGCATCCGGTGGGTCTCGGTCGTCAGGCCAGACTCGTTACGACCATTGTCTCGCTCACCGGCAATTTTTTCACAAATTCAGAGAGTCAATTGGTGTCACGAATAGGCGCGCCACAATCGGTCGAATTCCTTTTGAAATTGCTCGATCAACCCACGGTCATTCGTCGCAACGATGTTTTCTTCGTTGAAGTCCGACGCTCCTCGCGTCCAGTTATATGACCCGTTCAAGAGCACTTCGCCGTCAAACACGGCAAATTTATGGTGCATGTGGTGGATGGAGTCGTCGGTGCGCACCTCCACACCTCGGCGCTGTAACCACTCAATGTCTGAGCCCACGTCAAAAGCTTTTTCATCATCCGTCAACACACGAACCTTCACGCCTCGCCCGGCGGCACAAACCATCGCGTCGGCAATACGGTCATCGGTAATCGTAAATACACACACGTTCACGTACCGCGATGCATTTTCAAAATGGCGAACAATGGTTTTATAACATAGGTCGTCGTCTCCGCTAAAATAAGCTCTTGACTCAATTAAGTGACTTTCTGATCTCTCCATCTCCCAACCACGGAACACTTTTACGACCGCCGCAAGCCAGTTCAGTACCTGAGACACCCGCGGATCCGCCAATTCCTTGCGGGCCTGTTCAAACGCCCGGTGCAACATCCACGTGGCCTTCGCGGGTGCCGCACCCTTAACCCAGTCTGTCAACACCTGTTTTTCGCCGCTGGACAATCGCCGATTTTCGATACTTTCTAAAAAAAATTGTTCAATAATTGCATTAGGCGGTGTTTTGTTTGAAAAATTGTTTGTTTTTGCCATGTTTCGTTTGTGTTGATTCTATTGTTCGAGTAGCGATTTTTTTTCGGTGCTGGTACTGTTGCCGCCGTCGACAAACCTGATGGAGGCATCATGATTACATCTGAAGCACTTGGCATTACCCGATTGGAAGCAGTTCGCTTTTTTGTGCGGTCGATTGACCAACACGCCAGATTCTGGGGGGAATTATTGGATCTCGCAACCGTTGGAGAATCCCGGGCTGCAAATGCGGCAGCCACAAACCAAAAGTCACGTGTTTTCCGGGCGGGGGACGCAACCGTTGTGTTGACGGAACCCCTTGCGCACTCCAGCCGGTCCGCCCGCTACCTAAAACGCCATCCCGATGGCGTGGGTGAACTTGTCTTTGGCGTCAAAGATGTCAATCAGACCTACCAAATCCTCAACGAAAGGGGAGCCACACCAACGTCCACTGTGACCGAGGCCCCAGACGAATTCGGCCTGGCACGATGGTTCTCCATTGCTACGCCGTTTGGGGACACGTTGTTTACGTTCGTGGAACACCAGGAATTCCGTTCTATTTTACCGGAGTTTCAGCTTTTTTCGGATGCCACGTCCAGAAACAACCGCTACGGCTTTTCCCACATCGACCACATCACCAGTAATTTTCTGACGTTGGCACCTATGGTGCTGTGGTGCAAAAATGTGCTTGGACTGCAACAATATTGGGGAATTGAGTTTCACACCGACGACGTCGCTACCGAAACAGTCCATGGGTCCGGGCTGAAATCGATCGTGCTCTGGGACCCATACTCGGGCGTTAAATTTGCAAACAATGAACCTTTGCAACCGTATTTTGAGCAGTCGCAGATTTACACGTTTGTTGAAGACAATCACGGTCCAGGTGTCCAGCATATTGCACTTGGCATCGACAACATCATGGAAAGCCTTCCCGAACTACGTCGCTCTGGCTTAACTTTCATGCCAACGCCACAAACTTACTATGAGATGTTACCACAACGACTGGATCGGCTCAAATTATCCCTGGAAGAATCCATTACCGATCTACAAACGTTGGAGCTTCTGGTCGATGGGGAAGGCCCCGGACGTTATTTGCTGCAGATCTTTACCAAGGAACTCTCCAAAGTTTGTAACGATGAAAAAGCAGGCCCGTTTTTTTTAGAAATCATCCAGAGAAAAGGGGACCGAGGGTTCGGTGGCGGTAATTTCCGAGCTTTGTTTGAATCTATCGAGCGTGAACAACGCAGCACAGGAAGGGTTAAATAGCTGCATTACGCCAACCTTATCCATGGCGTGGGTGCTTTTTACGCTGGTAAATCAGCGCACGTTGAGCCACCTGAAGCCGCGACCAAAAGCGAATCCGTACTCAGAGGGTGTTTGGGTAAAAAATTACGTTATTCGAAACATTGGCCTACTACGTCGGCCGTGCCTCGGTCGGCCCGACCGACTCGCTACGGCCACTGTTTCGCTCACCGGCAATTTTTTCCCAAACACCCTCTCACAAACCATTGAGGCTCCCCACCCGAACATGACGACCAGAATTCATCATCCGTCTCACCGAAGGTGGTTGGAATTTTTTTTGTTTTTTGCCTTTTTCCTGTCCGGAATAACCGGGTTGGCATATCAAGTTGTATGGGCGCGGTATTTTGGGCTGTTCATTGGCGGCACTACTTATGCCCACACCATCGTTCTTGCCACTTTCATGGGCGGACTGGCGGTGGGGAACGCTGTCTTTGGGCGAATTGCGGACCGTATTTCCAACCGATTATTGCTCTATGGTCTGCTGGAAATCGGTATTGGCCTCGCTTGTCTGACTTTTCCGTGGCTTTTTGACCACTTGACCCAAATTTATCTTCCGGCTGCTGCCACACTTGGGTTTGGATCGCCGGCGACATTGTGGCTCAAGCTCGCCCTGTGTACCGCATCGATTCTGGTTCCCACCGTGATGATGGGCGGTACACTTCCGGTTGTTGTTCGCCACATCGTCACCGACATGGCCGATCTGGGTCACAAAATTGGGCAACTGTATTTCATCAACACATTCGGGGCGATGTTCGGTACATTGCTGTGCGGCTTTATTCTGATCGCCGCCTTTGGACTTGACACCACCCTATATATCGGTGCTGCCTTTAACTTAATGATTGGCCTGTTTTTCGTGGGCGTGGCACACAGTCCCAGAACGACCACGATGACTATCTATCCTGGGGAACACCAGTCGGACCACGTCCCCCAAAAATCCGATGAAAACGCTGCCGCACCCTACCCGTATCTTAGTGCCGACTACGTGTACAGTAACCGCTGCGTCCAAGCAGCCCTATGCTGTATCGCCATTTCAGGCGCAGTTTCCATGAGTTACGAAGTGATCTGGACACGCGTCGTCTCTCTCGTGTTGGGATCGTCTACTCACAGCTTCACGATCATGCTCGTCACCTTTATCGGCGGGATTGCCGCCGGCGGAGTTGCGGCTTCAAGGATGATGACTGCCGACCACCAAACACGTGTCGCCGGCGCCGAACCGATGCGATGGTTTGGCCTAGCGCAGCTTGGTATCGCGTTTTTTGTGGCAATATTGATACCGATTGTGGAACAGCTTCCATTTGCATTCAACGTTTTGTCATCCATATTCCAACGCCGGCCGGAAGTATATCCCATGTATCTTGGGGTTCAGCTCGTGGTCTGTGTTGCTCTTATGTTAGCTCCAACGTTTCTTATCGGAATGACATTGCCTTTGGCCAGCCGCATCGTTGTAACCAGCACCGACCGAAGCGGAACCGGGGTTGGAAATGCATTTTCTGTCAATACTCTCGGCACGTTAACCGGCGCCATGTTGACGGGGTTGTTGTTGGTACCCTGGTTGGGTTTGCAGTTAAGCCTCGAGTTGTGCATCGTCGTCAACGTCATTTTAGGCATTTTATTACTAAGTTTGGCACCGGGAGCCAGTGCGAAGACGATACCGAAACTTGTGCTGATTGGTGTCTGCGCACTGGTGGTCATGGTTCTATTTATGCCCACTTGGGACCCAAGCGTTCTCCATGCCGGCCTATATCGCCAAAAAGACTTGGTTGCCGTTGATTTCGACGTTCTGAAACAGAGCCGGCAACGGATGGAAGTGTTGTTCCATAAAGATGGAGCCAACACGTCGGTCGCGGTCATGAAACACAAGGTGACCGGCACGTTGTATATGACCGTGAACGGAAAAACCGATGCCGGCACGGGCAACGACATGACCACTCAGTTATGGCTTGGACACCTTGGGATGTTTTTGCACCCCGAACCCAAAAGAGTAGCCGTTATCGGACTTGGAAGCGGAATTACCGCCGGCGCGGCGTTGACACACCCTCATGCCACCGTCGATCAAATCGAAATCTCCCAAGCCGTGGTGGAAGGAAGCACTTATTTTGCGCAACACAACAATCATATCGCGTCCAATCCCAGATACCGTCTGCACATCGGCGACGCTAAAGAATTTTTTAAACTTAACGCGGGCAATCAGTACGACATCATTGTGAGCGAGCCATCCAACCCGTGGATCTCGGGAGTCGGAAACCTGTTTACTCACGAATACTTTGAGGAAGCCAAAGCACACCTGACCCCGAGGGGAATGATGGTTCAATGGGTCCATCTCTATGACATGAGCGATGACGTACTACGAATCGTTTTGGATACGTTTGCTGCTTCATTTCCTGAAGTGACGATTTGGCAATGCAATAGTGCTGACGTGCTGGTGCTCGGCAGTAGGGTAAAACTGGAACTCGACGAGGAAAGAATGACCCGAACTCTAGCAGTTCCTGCCGTTTTTGCGGATTTGAACCGGAATGGAGTCGCAGAACAGATCCGTTCTCCTCTTCAAATTCTGTCGATGCAAATGCTGGACGAAACTACCTTTCGACGCACATTTGCGGGACGGCCGCCGTTGAACCTGGATCGGGTTCCTCGTCTCGAGTTTTCTGCCCCGCGAGCTTTTTTTGAAGGAGCCGAGGCAACCTGGCTTCGGGCGTTGGACGCACGTCGACGGACCGAAGCCGACTCCTCCTTGCTGTTGGCTCAGCGGATACGAAAGACGCCGCTCAGCCCGTCCGAAAAAAAACTGCTTACCGATCACCATCGAAGCCGCGGGTCAATCTACGATATCCCCCTGATTCGGTCGTTGGTCGCCTCCAGACAAGTCATGGCTTCTGACAGCCCCGAACTCCAAAGAGAATTGCTCGCCGAGGGTGCCGATGGGCCTAGACGGCTGCAGGAATGGAAACAAGCGTCTTATCAGGCCGGTCCGGAATCGACTTGGCGTGAAAATCAACAATTTATTCGCGACGCGCTGGATGCTTTGGATACATGGAGTGGAATATACGGTTCTCAGCCAACAACACCGCCAGAACTCGAAGCAGCGATGAGGCGCCTCGCCGCCACTGCACCGAACGAAGCTGCGCCTTTATTGTTTGCAGCCATCGAAACGCTGGAACGTTCGAACAACCCTACTCTTGCTTATGTTAGCGCCGTTTTGCTGAAAGAAATCATCATAACCCATCAACTTCGCCCCAAAGACATCTCCATGGCCGACCTCTGGTATCGGGTGGGAGTTGCGGCATGGAATTCGAACCACCACGTTGACGCCCAACAGGCGTTTCGGGAGGCGCTCAATCACGATCCCGAGCACCTACGCACACAACAACAGTTGTACGTGCTGGCGTCGGAACATTCGGATTGAATTCTTTTTACGCACGAAAAATTTTTGGACATAAATCATCGTCGAGAGAACTTTTAATGCTGATTTTCGTCTCATGCCCATTATCGGTTCGGTGAACCTGTCCTTGTTTTCCTTCGTCGAGGCTGTCCAATGTCGTCACATATCATCGTTCGTATCGGCATTTTCGCGGTTTTCGCGGTTTCCATCGGCGTTACGCTGGTCCACCTTATGGGGAAACCCCAAGGCGGGGCCACCGAGTCTCGACCGTCGTTCATACCCCAAGCCGCACAACCGAGTGCTCACACGCAACCAAGCCGGACCATGTCACGCATTCAAACGGCGGCGTTACGCTCTGCATTGTCGGCACCGGTTGTCGCCATGCAACCGGAGTTGTTTGAAGGACCACTTGAGATTCTGCCGCCAGATACCGTCGCTGCCATCGTGTTGCCATCGTGGGCAGATACTGCCAATCTTGTCGACTTGTCAGACATGCTGGAGCAGTTTCGCGGAAAATTGACGGAACTGGACGAAACGCTTGCGGATTGCGGCATTGACATGTCGGAGCTTCTTGACCCGTCGACTCTCGGAATCGACCCCCATGGGCCAGTTGTTTTTGCTTGGCTTGACGTCCGAGAAACAACTGCACTCATCGGATTTCGAGTTCAGGATGCGGCACTTTTTGAACAAACCATTGGCAATGTTCTTACCTATTCGGCCGAAAATTCGGGAAATCAGTTCAGAACAGAACAGCAAGGCGACGCGGTGGTCACCTTCGACGCCCAGGAAAACGCGCGGTTGGCCATCGTTCGGCGACCGGGCATCGCATTTATTGCCATCCATGAAAGCTGGCGCGGTGACGTCGAAACCGCTGCCGCCCAGCTCGCGTGGCAGGATTCCGCCGATTCGCTAACAAATACCGACATTTGGAACGACACAATGCACAACGTGCACGGTCGACACGGACTCTTGTTCGTTAATTTTCCGGCGATTACTCAACAAGCGGCCTTCGCCCTCGACGAGGAGCAAAAACAGTGGGAGCAGCCGGGTGGTACCCCCGAAGACGATGAATGGCAGGAAATGCAGAGAAATCGTCATTACGCCGCGCGGAACTTATTGGAGGCCGTGGTAGGAAGTTTTCGTGGTTTTGGAGCGGCTGTCGACGTTTCCGGCGCACGCGTGGACTTGGACGCACGCGTGTTGTTGGCCGCTGATTCATTTCTAAACGGCTTTGTCCGCAACCGCACGTTGTTATCCCCACTACAAAAAGCGTTTCGCGAAAAACCGATCTTCTGGCTTGACGGTGCACTGGACCCAACCAAGTTTCGGGAGTTGGTACAAATGGTAGCGATGCTTGGGGGTGGTGATCCCGACGAGATGATGAAAATGGCTGCGGCTGCGATGGGAATCGAAGGAAATCCATTGGATTTGCTCGACGGCGGCCTGGGATTTGCGCTGTTTCAGTCTTCAGACGAACATCATCGACAGGAATGGGGATTTACAGCGTCGATCGGCATCGGGGACATGGAGCAAGCACGCATCGCTTTTGAACGCGCTTCGGCAATGGCGAACGTCGCTTTAGGCTCATTGGACGACACAGACGATTCACCTACAAACACCGCTTCTCAGATCACAACGATACCGATTCCCGGCTGGAGAAACCTCCACGCTGGATTGACTGCGGAGTCATTGGTCATAACGACTGACATCGAAGTGCTGACCAGGCTGCTGGACGGCGAAAACTCGGCGATTTCCTCGTGGGGAATCCGGAATGAAGTCGCCTCCATGTTGAGCGGTGTGGGTGAAGCGGGTTCCATGATGCTTGATTTCAGCTTTGTACGCTCCAAAAACAACCCTTCTTCTATGGTTACCGGCGGTTATACCGAGGAACCACCTCCGGACGCGTCGGCGCAGCAGCGAGAGCTTTGGGAAATCGACCGTAAGCTTGACGACGCACATCGGCAAGTTGAAGAAGATTCTGCGGAATCTCGGAATATTTTGTCCGATACACTGGGAGCGCTGGCCCTAACCGCCCGAGGTGAGGGTCCTGCAATCGCGGTTCGAGGTGTATGGGCATTTGGCGCCAGCGACATACGGGAGGCCGCCACTAAATTAGCGACTTCGGCGTGGACGCTTGACGAGATCACGTCACGGAACAACGAAGAGACATCCAAACTGTACCAACGACGTTGGGAAGTTCAGGAATCAATCCAACCCCAAAACGGAGAACCGGCAATCGATCCGGAGTGCGTTGATCCAAACGGTGTGTGTACGTCGGCGGCTACTGCAGCCCCGTATTACGAAGAGTAACGTGTCCTTCGCTTTTTACTGGGCCGTATTTGCCGTTACTTCCCGAAGTTTCTTAAATAAGTCTGGGACCGACTTTTCCTGTGCAAGTTTTTGTAGTGCCTGCGGAATCGCAATATTCGGCTCGGCAAAAACTTCATACACAACCAACGTCTTCTGGCCGTCTTCGCCCAAACGTTCCAATTTCCAACTTCCTTCGTTGTGTTTGTAATCGCCCTCAACAAGAGTCCACTTTCGCTCACACCGTTTTTTCCCGACCGTATGAACCGCGTCGGTTGTTGCGCTGAGATCGGAAAGTGGTGCGGGCATGTCAATGGTAACTTTGCAACGCACCTTGTTTCCGTTCCGGGATAATTCCTGCGCATCTGCCACACGCACCATGTTCTTGGGATAATCGGAACAATTGCTGATGACAGCCCACACTTTCTCCATAGGCGCGTCGACGATCGCCGACGCGATTACCTTAGGCGTGCTGCTTCCGGCTACGTTGGCGGTCTGCACAACGATATCCCCCCGTTTTACCCGTTCACTCGCGGATTCTGCCGCCACGAATCCCGGCCACATAAGAACGATCCCTAACGTTACCTGCTTCCAACCTTTCATCGTGTGTTCTCCTTACGTTGTCCAGAACGCCTACATAACATGCACTTCGAATCTTTGCGACGCAACCCTGTCAACAAGGTCACGCAGACCACACATCGCTTCTCATAACAAAATGTGGCACAATCGGAACCTTCGTAGTGGAGGACGACTTGACAACAATAGCAGTTACAGGGGCATCCGGTCATATAGGCGCGAATCTGGTGCGCGCTTTGGTTTCCCAACATTTCCAAGTTCGCTGTTTGGTACATCGTACAACCAGTGCACTAGACGGCCTACCTGTTGAATATTTCCCCGGAGACGTGTTGAACGTCGACTCACTTAAGCCCCTGATGAACGGTGCTGAGTTTGTCTTTCATTTGGCAGCCCAGATTTCCATCGTCGGCGATCCCGATGGAACCGTCCACCAAACAAATGTGCAGGGACCTCAAAACGTTGCCGAAGCAGCACAAATCGCCAACGTTCGAAGACTCGTCCACTTCAGTTCGATCCATGCGTTTCGCCAAACCCCACTTCATATTCCCATCGACGAAGAGCGTGAGCACGCCGATACCGAGGATTGTCCCAAATATGACGCATCCAAAGCTGCCGGAGAAAGAGAAATCCTTGCCGCTGTCGGACGTGGATTGGACGCCACCATCGTGAACCCGACCGGTGTGATCGGACCATTCGATTTCAGCCCGTCGCGTATGGGGCAGGTGTTCATGGATATTCACAACACTAAGTTACCATCGTCTATTGATGGAGGTTTTGACTGGGTGGATGTCCGGGATGTCGTCCAAAGTGCGATCTCGGCGATGACTCGCGGACAACGGGGCAAGAAATATATCCTGTCCGGACAGTGGGTATCGATGCCGGAACTGGTTCGGATCGCAGCAGACATCGCGGGAGTAAAAGCACCCTGGTTTGTTTGCCCGATGTGGCTCGCGCGCCTTTCCGCCCCCTTTGCCGAAACGTTTGCTAAACTTACCAGAAGTGAACCTTTATTCACTCGGGAAGCACTGGTAGCACTGCGCGCCAATCGCAACATGAAACACGACAGAGCGGGACGTGAACTCGGGCACTCACCACGTCCATTTCGCGACTCGATAAACGACATTTATCAATGGTTCTGGGATACCGGAAAACTGACACGCCGTGTTGACAATTCCATACCAGCCAGCAGCAAATCCGAAGGCAACAATTCATGACGGAACCACTGATTTACGAGACCTTACTTATTTTGTGGCTTGCAATTTCGGCGGTCACGTTTTGCGCTTTGCTTTTGATATCCGCACCTTATGGGCGCCACTCCCGGCGCGGGTTTGGACCCACCATGGGGGCCACCGGCGGATGGATCGTAATGGAAATCCCGGCGGTGATTGCTTTCGTCATCATCTACGCCATGGGTGATTATGCCGCTCATGCCGCGCCTTTGGTATTGTTGGCGATGTGGCAAACCCACTATATTCACCGCACGTTTATTTTTCCATTTCGCCGAAAAGGCGGCGCGGACATGCCCGTCAGCATTGTATCTATGGGGGTTTTCTTTAACTTAGTGAACGCTTATCTAAACGCACGAGCCATTTCGCATCTTTCACCCCAACTTTCTCCAGACTGGTTCACCGAACTTCCGTTTGTGGTCGGCGTTGTCTTGTTTTTCGGGGGCATGGCCATCAATATCACATCCGACAACGTCCTATTTTCTCTTCGAAAACCTGGAGAGAAGAACTACAAAATCCCAAAGGGAGGATTCTACCGCTGGGTCAGTTGCCCTAACTACATGGGTGAACTCATCGAATGGTTTGGATGGGCATTGGCAACCTGGAGCTTAGGTGGATTGGCTTTTGCCATTTGGACCGCCGCAAATCTCGTTCCACGCGCCATCGCGCATGACCGCTGGTATCGCGAAAAATTTCCCGATTATCCGCATCAAAGGCGAGCAATTGTTCCGTTTGTGTTATGATTGGACACAGCTCAGTTCGGAGTAAACTTACCAACACCACACTCCTAGGTGTGTGGTGTTTTTTAGGGGAATTGTTGGCCAGCGGAATTTGCGCCGGGTCGTCCGGAAAAATCCTGAGTCATATCGGGAATATGGCGCAGGGATTTTTACGG
>JABWCM010000149.1 GCA_013360285.1 Myxococcales bacterium | reverse complement strand
AGTCCAGTCCAACCTTCGCCGATGGCTGGCGTGCCGTGGTTTACGATGCGGCACTGGGTCCGGTCATTATTTCATCGGAAGGGGGTGCTGTTGCGCTGGTGAAAGGCTCAACGATACCACTTAAGACGGCTACGCCGCTGGGGATGGGAGCACATGGGCTGGCTCGGTGGCTTACACCCAATTCGGCGGTTGTGAGAGTGTGGCCCGCTCGTGTTCCGGCATTGTCTGACCAATCGGGGAGCGTGCGCCCGAAGGAAATAGTCGTTGAAACATCACAAAGGCTGGGTATGGCTCGTCCGTTACGGATCGACAACCAAGGTAGGCTCTATGTGTGGCTCGAAACATTTTCAAATGATTCGCCGGTCGCAGTAGTAGCCGAGGTGAGACGGTTTGAACCAAATGGCGTGGAATCGGGAAAATTCGTTTGGAAAATCGATGATATAGCTCCCGCGTATCGCTATGTCGATGTGGATAGTAGTGGACGCTTGTATGTGATGGCATCTCGTCCTGCCGGATTGGCCCTGTGGCGCCTGGAAGCAGAACAATGGGAGAGCGCCCGATGAACACGTTTCGGCGTAGGTTGAAGGCTATATTACTTGTTTTTGGCGTTATGTTTGTTGGTGATGCCGCCGCGATCACCAGGGAAGAGATCCTGGATCGTGCGAAAGCGTACGCCGAGCACTGGTGGACGATCACTGCAAAAAATACGGTGGCCGATTGCAGCACCAAATATGAATGCGACTATGTGCCCGGAACCTACCAAGGGTTGCCTTATGATTGGGGTGGCTATGTCGAAATCGAAAAGTTCGACCAGTTGCTGCTCGACGGTCAGGCCGCAGGAAGCCACTCTTGGCATGGGGTTTTGTCGTGCACCACGGGGCTCGACTGTTCCGGGTTCGCATCAAAGTGCTGGAAAGCACCCCACCATTCCACGTCCACGATGTATAAGATCACCGATGAAATCCCATCAGCGGCGATTTTACCCGGCGATGCCTACAACAAAGCCGGGAGTCACATGGTAGTCTGGGTCAAGCAGGCAGGGGATGGGTCGCCGGTGTTTTATGAGGCTGCGGGCACTCCACACAAAGTGAGGCTGCATACGTCGGCCACATGGTCTTATCTTAGCGGATACAAATCGATTCGGTACCACTATGTTACCGAAGTCAACGCAGATGCGCCGGGAGCTCCCGACAACCCGATTGTGATCGACGCTTTTCCGTTTCATGATGAACGCAACACTTTAAGCACCGGGATCACACAGTTTGATGCGTACTCTTGTGCGCCGGAAAAAGGTGAGCTGGGACCGGAAGTGCTTTATTTGTTCTCGTTAAAACAGGCGGGATATTTTACCGCGACAGTGGCCGATGAAGTGGGTGTGGACATTGATTTGCACCTGTTGAGTGCGCCGAACGCCAATTCTTGTCTGGAGCGCCATGATGCACAAATCGGCCCGGTTCTGCTTAACCCAGGAACCTATTGGTTGGTGTTGGACTCGTGGTCCAACAGCAGCGGAGTCTCGTACCCTGGGCCGTACATCTTGGATGCCCAGTTTGAACCTACCGGTGAGATCATGGACCCGGAAGATGAGGAACCGCCGGTTCCGGAAGACGTTGTTATCGACGCGGATGCTTCCGGTGGGTCCGGCATCGATGAAGATGTGTCAACTGGTGATGACGACATTGAGCTTGACAGCCAGTCACCTGAAGATACGGCGTCGGACATCGGAACGCCCTCTCCAGACGTGACCAACACCGCCGATGCTCCTCCGGAGGCAGAGTTCTTTGATGTGGCCGCTACCGGCGCAGACGGGGTAACCCAATTGGGACCAGACACAATCGGCACCAACGACGAGGACGCCGGCGTTACCGAAGTGGGAGGCGGAGGATTTTGGCTGCCGGGTGGTGCCGGCATGGGGAATTTGGGCGCTTCGGGGCAAACGTCTGGGAACGCTCCGATCAATTCGTTGACCGAAACATCCAAGGCGCCGTCGGATTCCAGTGGATGTGACACTACAGCCTCAACGAGGCCGGTGTCGAATTGGTTGGTTTTGTTGGGTTTGATCGTGTGGGGAACGAAGTTGCGGCGTCGTGCGAGCAACTCATTTTACATAGACGGGCGGTAATATACGACTGCTTTCTGTTTCCCGTCTAAGAACTCTCGCCCGACGATATAGATACCGCTGGACGTTACCATCAGGTCCTTGATCTCGTTTTGTTCTTTGCCGTCACCAATGCTGGCACATGGCGTGGTAGCGCAGAAATGGGTGCTGAGTTTGATCCAGGTGGCCGGGGTGTCCTGACCGGGGCTGATGTCCTTGGTGATCAACAAAAAATCCACCGCTTCTTTACCAGCCACTTCATAAATACGTCGCGCTCCGATGTAAAGCCTTGTTTCGGTTGCGAAAATCGCCTCAAAATCCGTGTCGTTCAGCGCCGCGCCGCCGACGAGCTTGACGGGTTCCCATAATGTTTGATCGCGGCGGGCCAGCAAACCTTTGGTGCCTGCCGCCCATACCGAACTGCCCACAGCAAAATCCCGCCACTGGTCTAAGGGCTGGTTCACGACGTCCGCGGCCACCGTCCAGTTTGGATGTTTGTACTGCAACAGGAGGTTTGCTCCGGAGCCGATTCCGTCGGCGGCAACCAACGTTTCGGTGATTTCAAGACCCGTACAACCCGCACTGGTACAGGGTCCCGCTTGACCTACCACCGCTCGGAATACCTTGGGACCGACCAACAATTCTGAAGGTCCATTACAGTACCAAACAAAACCTCCGCCGGCGTTGCTTTCTCGATAACACGTCGCCATCCATGGATCCCCGCCCGTGTTTTCTCCCACCAGAACCCATGCGTCGCGTAACTTACCTGGAACTGAGCTTAACGTAGTGCCCCAAAGGCGATTCAACGATTTCAGTCCAGGTACCTGAGTCAATGCAGTCGCCAATCCGGGTTTTGTGTCCCAAAGCGGCCCGTCGTAAGTCGACACCGCGCCTCCGTCGCCGACGGCGACACCGCGGTCCAGGTCTCGGTAAATCGTGTCGGTGCGCAAACTGGTCCCATACAAGATCGGTGCTTTGTCACCCTTCAGTTGGGCTGCCCAGGTAGCAATAGTGAGCGGAGTGGTTCCAACCGTGTGCCAACCGGTCGCAACGGCGACGCCGTCTTTGATGCCAATCGCTGTAAAACCGGAAGCCTGAGATGCGGTGTCTGGACTCCAGGCGACTCTCGAAAAACCGAAACATTTTCCTTGGACACATACGTCGCCAAAGGTACCCAGCGTTTCATCATCGCAAGCCGCCCACTCCGCTTTATCTGCGCAGGGGTCACATAATACTTCGGTGCCGCTGATACATTGCCCGGTTTGGCAATTGTCGCCGCCGGTACAGTTGTCGCCGTCCTCACAGGTTTGGCCGTCGGGTACGTTGCTGTATACACATGCACCTGCTGCGGTGCATGTATAGGTGGTGCACGGGTTGCCGTCGTCGCACGAAACCATCATCCCCGGGGCACAACTTCCAGAAACACAGGTGTCATTTAAGCTGCAACCGTTGCCGTCATCACACGCCAGTCCTTCGTTGGTTGGTGTAAAGATGCATCCGACCAAAGGATCGCATCCGTCGAGGGTGCACACGCTGCCGTCGGTGCAGGGCGCTTTGTCGCCGGGAGTGCATTTTCCACCGTTGCAAAAATCGTTCACGGTGCAGGGGTTGCCGTCATCAAAAACGGCACAGGATGTGTCTGTGGCACACTGACATTTGTTTTGGTAACCAACACATGTGCCGGATGTACAAACATCTAGTTGTGTACACGGATTGGAGTCGTTACATGCTGCCGAGTTGGGTTGGCTGATGCAGCCGGTTTCGGCGATACAAACTTCGTCGGTGCAGGGATTTTCGTCTTCACAAACAACCGCCACTCCTACGCAGATGCCGTCTTTGCACGAATCCGATTCGGTGCAGATGTTGCCATCATCACAGCCAAGTTGGTCCAGAATCGGCTGAAATTTACATTCGCCGGAGTCGCATACCGGTGTTTGGCAGGAGGGTGCCACTCCGAGTAACGCGTTGCAGTCTTCATCAACCAGACAGTCGACGACGACAACGATATCCGGTGTTGTGAAGTCGTTTCCGACATCGACAATCCCGGCGTCGGCTACGCCTTGATCATTGTCGCTGTTGTTTCCATCTGAAGGAACGTCTGGGGTTAGATCTACTAAGTTACCGAAATCGGCGCCCGTGTCGGCCGTGCCGCCCGAATCTTCATCCGGCGAACATGCAAACAACAAAACAACAGCGATAACCAAACTAGTTGAGTGTGCCAAGCGAATCACGCAGCACCGCCTCCGTTTTACTTAACTGCATGGCCGTTCGACATTTTGTCGAACAACCATTCGCAAACTATTGACCGATACCTTAACAGTCTTGGCCGCCATCTTCCAGCTTTGTGTCATCGAATGCGTCGGGTTTCTTGCTAAACAAGACAAGATGACGTTCGGAGAGTTGGCTTCAAGGCGGAAGTGAGCTTGGTCGAGCTAACTTAGCTGTTGACCATTTCGGTCCATACACGCCACAAACATGTCGAGAAACGATTGGCAGAGAGCCAAATATTCCGCGAACCCAAATTGAAACACCGCTACCGGCCTCCGTGTGACTTGCGGACCGTTGCCGGTTGAGGTACCACTGCCCCGTAATACGCCGGAGCAACCAGAACCGGTACAGTAGCAGAGCAAAAAACGAGAGAGTGGTTATGGGACTTACGCGTGAACAAATGGCACAGCGTGTTGCGGCGGAATTACAAGACGGTATGGCGGTCAATCTGGGTATTGGGATTCCCACCTTAGTCGCTAACTTTATTCCGCCTGGTCTGACGGTTTGGCTGCACAGTGAAAACGGATTACTCGGGATGGGTCCGTTTCCTTATGAGGGTGAAGAAGATCCGCAAGTGATCAACGCAGGAAAACAGACCGTAACTATTGTTCCCGGTGGGTCCACTTTTGATTCGGCGATGTCGTTTGGAATGATTCGCGGAGGGCACGTCGACATCGCAGTGTTGGGCGCCTTAGAGGTTTCGGAGGCCGGAGATCTGGCAAACTGGGCGGTTCCCGGCAAACGTGTCAATGGAATGGGAGGGGCGATGGACCTGGTGTCCGGCGCCAAGCGGGTCATCACGTTGATGACCCATGTCGGTCCAGATGGAACACCGAAGATCAGAAAAAAGTGTTCGCTACCGCTAACTGGAGTGGCCTGTGTTGATTTGATTGTAACTGATATGGCGGTACTCGGTGTTACGCGTCAAGGTATCGTTCTTCTTGAAATTGCTCCCGATACGACCGTTGAAGAAGTGGTGGCGCTGACCGAGTGCCAGTTGATGATTCCTCAGGCACCCCGCACAATTGGTGGTTGATGTGTCTAAACGTTCACCGACAGCGCGCTTGTGTTATGCGACGTGTCCTCCTGGTCTGGAGAATATTCTGTCCTGGGAGGCGGAACATTTAGGTTTGGAGGGAATTCGGAGAGGACGTGGACGAATTTCATTTCAAAATAAGGGCGATGCGGCGTTGCGCGCTGTGTTGTGGTTGCGGACCGCGCATCGCATATTAGAGCATTTGTTCCGTTTTCCGGCCGGCAACCGCGACGAGTTGTATGCGGGAGTTGTGGACTTTCCGTGGGAAGATTGGTTGGACAGGGACACGACGTTCGCTGTTCAGACCGTCGGCACCACCGAGCAGTTGCATCATACCCATTTTTCGTCGCTGATCGTGAAAGACGCCATTGCGGATCGGTTGAATCAACGGATAGGCGGGCGGCCGGATGTTGATCCGCAAAACCCTGTGTTTCTTGTTGTTTGTCATCTCGATCATGGTTACTGTACACTTAGTTTAGACACAGATGGCCATAGATTACACCAGCGAGGTTATCGGCGTGTTTCGGTGGATGCACCGATTCGGGAAACATTGGCGGCGGCAGTGCTGTTGTGGTCGCGGTGGCGGGCCGACACACAATTGTTCGATCCATTCTGTGGAAGCGGTACAATCGTAATCGAAGCGGCGATGTTGGCGCGTAACCTGGCGCCGGGACGGCACAGAACGCCGGCTTGCCTTGAGTGGCCCACGTTGCGGTCGCAACGAATGAAGCATTGGGCGCAGTTGTGCGCGGATGCGGACGCCCGGGTTGTGGAGCAGTCCGAGTGGCTGGTTGCTGCCAGTGATCGTTCTCCGGAAGCTGTGGCCGCAACCGCCGCCAACGCCGAAGCGGCCGGCGTACGTCCATGGGTAACGTGTTCAACATCGGATAGTCGGAGGGTGGATTATCGAGGATCGGGAGGACTGGTAGTTGGAAATCCGCCTTATGGCGAACGTTTGTCCACGTTTGTCCCTGCTCGGGAACTGCTGGAGCAAACGATTGAAACTATTGGCAGAACGGGTGGACACAGCGCACTTTTCATCGTTCCGCAGGAGCTGGAACTCGAATTTGAAGCACAACGTTGGTTGATGATGCGAAATGGGCCTATTGACTGCAAAGCCATCTATTTTGAGCAAACGAGTCAAACAAACCGCCGCATGGAAATCAGGTCCACAAACGAGTGGTCGTCGAGCCGAACCTCCCGCACCAACCGCCCTTCTTCAACAAAACCTCTTCGTTGGTAGAGCAAAATGGCGCGACTGTTGGTGTGGTAGACCTGTAGAGTGATCTTTTGAATAAATTCGTTGGTTTTTGCCCACACAATAGCGGTGTCCAGCAACGCACCGCCAATTCCTTTACCCCAGTCAGTAGACCGCACCCCCATTCCGAGTTGGGCAACATGCCGATTTCGGCGAAAGGGGCCGCCAAACAAACTCAGCGATCCGATTATTTCGCCGTGACGCTCCGCAACAATAAATGTGCTGTTGACGCTCGTACGGTATTGTCGAAGCAAAAGACTTTGGTGAGACAGGTCGCGATCCAGGTCTTCCGATGTTTGTAACAAAAGATCTGTTTCACTGAAGATAAGGAGTTTGTGCGTTAAGATCGATCGGCAGTCGGACTCTGTTGCTTGCCGAATTGTGTAAGACTCCCCCCGATTGTCTACCAATACCGTGAATACGGCGGGATGTCCCACGTGTCGCTCCTTCTCAGTTGGTTTGGAGCCTGGCTTAGAGGGTGTTCTTAGAGGGTGTTTAATATTGAATCCTGCTGCGCGAGCCTACAGCCTACTACGCATGTTTTGACTCGGTCGGCCCATCCTCGACATGCCAGAGGGCACGCATCCGGTGGGCCTTGGTCGGCAAAACAGGCTCGCTACGGCCGTAGACTCGCTCACGGAGGATAAATATTTAAACACCCTTTACAGATTATCGTAAACGTTGTTGGAACGATCACGCACCCGTTTCTCGCCTTCCTTCCGACCGAATATTGTCGTAAATGGTCCGAAGTTCCGACAAAACTCCTTTGATCAGCGCGTTTTCTTCTGCTGTGAGATTTCCTTTGGTTTTTTGCTCCAACATTGCCAGCAATGCAATCGTGTGGAGTGCCAAACCCAGATTCTGCGCCGGCAAGTGCGTATCCGGATCGGGTATTTGACCCAAGTGAAGCATTGCCGTGCTCGCCAAAGACATCACCAGCGTACGAAAACTTGTACAAGCCGGGTCCGATGGGTCGGAGCAAGGACTGTTCTGTTTGATGTTTGCACCGTTGTCCGTCATCAACTGTCTCCGTATTGATGGCCGATTTGCCTATGGCGAATCGTGTCTTGCCAATCGAACCAGTTTGGGGTCGTCAACTGCGATTTGGATTGTTGTAACGACCAATCCCGAACAGATTTGGCCGGAACGGATAAAACCCACAAATTGTTTTGAGGTCTAGTCGAGATTCGGATCCTCTTCCTCGCGGGCGGCGCGGATACGCACTTCGGTTCTGGTTCCTTCACTTAACAGATCTTCATCTGCAGTTACCTCTTCCAAGGCATCCCGTAAGTCGGGCAAGGATGAAAGGTAGGCATCATATTTTGCCCGAGATAACTTACCTGTTCGTAAATGGCGTTCAAGCAACCGTTTGTCAAACAACACATCTTCTGATTGCATAAAACTACCTCTCCTGTTCGCTTTGAAACGTGTTTCATATCGAATGCATCGGGGAATCAAGCCCCAAACGGGCGAAAACTAAAGATAACCCGTCCTGATGTCAATGGCTTGTGCACACGATCTGTTGGTGAAGTCTTCAATCCGGCGATTCATACACTCGTCATTTCGGCAGCTTAGATGGTTCACCCACGTAGAGTATGTATGAACCGTGGACGAACAATGGTAAGACAGGTATATCATCTGGCGTAGGTCTGCGACGAGGAATACGCGGATCGTCCTGCGGGTTGAGCAACCTGTTTAAGTGGTGGGGAAAACTTGGTCAATTCTGGTCTTACGGGAGAGGAGCCTTGACAAAATCAAACATGCTTATGCCGCAGTCTTCGTTGGAGCAATATCTGGCGGAGATCAACAAATTTCCTTTATTGTCACGCGAAGAGGAATACGAAACGGCAAAGCAGTGGCAATCAAACAACGATATGGCGGCGGCGCAAAAGCTCGTGACATCCAATCTTCGTTTTGTGGTGAAAATCGCCTATGAATACAAAAACTACGATGTGAAGTTGGTGGATCTCATCCAAGAAGGCAACATCGGTCTGATGAAAGCCGTGCGAAAGTTCAATCCTGATCGCGGTTATCGGCTCATTTCGTATGCTGTTTGGTGGATCAAAGCGTACATGCAAAACTACATCATCAAGAACTGGTCGATGGTGAAAATTGGGAGTACAGCACGACATCGAGCGATGTTGTTTGGTTCACGCAAAGCCAAAGAAGAGTTGTTCCATGACGATGGCGAGGTCATGGACGAGACGTTTTTGTTGCCGGCAACGAGTTCGATGAACGTGGGTGAGTTGCGTACGCTCAATACAGACATTGCGAGGCGAGATTTTTCGTTGGACGCGGCGCTGGATGAAGACGGACGAAGTGCGTACATCGATCTTATCCGCAGTGACGGTTCCGATGCAGAACACCTGGTGGGTACTGAGGAAACACGTAAGATTGTAGGCGGCCACCTAGAAGGTGTCGTCAATGCGCTGAATGACCGTGAGCGATTTATTTTAGAAAAACGACTGATTGCTGATGAAGCAATGACTTTGCAAGAGATTGGCGACCACTTTCATGTGACCCGTGAAAGGGCACGGCAACTAGAAGCTAACTTAAAGAAAAAACTGGCACGGGCGATTACAGAGTTTGACAGCCAAAGCGCGGAAGTGACCGACATTATTTAGCCCGTATTTCTCACCATCATTCGCAGCGAAACCACCGAAACACATGCATTTGCGCCCCACCTTCCTGGGTGTGTTGTGTTTTTTGGGGGATTTCACGACCCAGCCGAATTTGAGTCGGATCGTCCCAAAAACCGGAGTCATATCGGGGTAGTGGCGCAAGGATTTGTCCGGGCGAGACGACCAACGGCGGCCAGGGCGTGGCAATCAAGGTTCCATCCAGTTATCCAATCCGTTACATCAGCGTATCTATCATTTCTTTTTCGGCAAATTATCAGGCAACCGTTGATAACGCCGCGATTCGGTACTGGAGAATCACCCGGTAAGCGGTGTATGATCTCAAAGGGTTTGTGAAAAAAGGCGTCCGCGGCCCTTCGGTGTGGATTTTGCGCCAGATAGCCCAAACTTCGTGAGTGAATGTTCTCGACAGCAAATACCGACGGGTGGCCGAATCCGTCGCATGACAACCCGGAAGGACCTTGCTGGTTGTACGGTGTCATTTGTTGATGATGCCGCTCGTATTACTGCCACGTTGACGCGACTGGTTCGTTGATTGGTTGAGGTTGCCGCGTATCGAAGGAGACGCCATGGTTCGATTCGAAGCTGAAAATCACAAGCACGTTGTCCGTGTCGCGACAACATTTTGTTCGTTTGGCGCAGATTGCTTTCATGATGCGCTGCCGCCAGCGAAGGCTCCGCTTTGTTTCCCTGTGGTGTTACCTGTTTTTATGTTGTATATATTGGGTGTTATGTTACTTGGATGCGGGGGGGATACCAGTGCGGTGAGCAACAACACCGATAGTGGTCATTTCGCAGATGCAGATGTTGGACCGTCCACCACACTTGACGTCGCCGCCGACACCGTACCGACGTCAGATGTGGATGACGAAACGTTGGACACAGTCATCCCACAGGCTGACACTCAAGACACACCCGTACCTAAATGCAAACATGGCGAGGGGTGTGACGACAACAATCCCTGTACCTCGGACGATGTTTGCAGTGATGGTTCATGTGCCGGGACACCCTACCGGTGTGACGACGGCATTGTCTGCACGATGGACGCCTGCGATGGTGACGGGGGGTGCCTACATGACGTTGTTGGTGGAGCATGTCTCATCAATACGGTGTGCTACGAAGATGGAGCACCCAATCCGCAGAATCCCTGCCTACTATGTGTGGCGCCGATCTCCCAGTCCACATGGGTTGATGCTTACGGGAGTTTGTGTGATGACAACGATGTATGCACAACAGGTGATGTGTGTGTTGGCGGGAAATGTATACCTGGGGTCCTCCAGAACTGCGACGACGGCAATGTATGCACCGACGATCTTTGTGATACCGACGTCGGTTGTGTGAACGCTCCCAACGAGGCTGTGTGCACAGACCACAACCCGTGCACGATGGGGGATGGGTGTTCGGGTAGTGCGTGTGTACCCGGAACAGGTGTGCTTGCTTGTAACGACGGCAATTCGTGTACCGATGATTTGTGTGCCGCGGACGTTGGTTGTCTGTATTCCCCTAACGAAGCGACTTGCGATGACGGTAACGCGTGCACACTTAACGATCTGTGTGGTGGTGGTACTTGTGTAGCCGGAAAAGCGACGCTTCTGTGTAGCGACGGCAACTTGTGCACCGATGACCTGTGCCTCCCCGAAACCGGATGCAACTTTGTTCCAAATTCAATGCCCTGTTCCGACGGAAATGAGTGCACCACGGGCGATACTTGTTCAAACGGGTCCTGCGCGGTTGGGGAAGTGCCGAAAAACTGCGACGACAACAATGTATGCACAGACGACGGATGTAATGCGCAGGTAGGCTGCACCCATACCAACAACATCGATCCTTGCGATGACGGCGACGTGTGTACCCTTGATGACGCCTGTAAAGGAGGGGGATGTTTTCGTGGCACCGGAATTCTGGTTTGCAACGACAACAACAACTGTACTGACGACATGTGTGCACCTGAGCAGGGCTGCGTGTTTACCGACAACACCTATCCGTGCAACGATGCCAACATCTGCACATCTCAGGATGTGTGTCAAAACGGCAAGTGCACGGGCGCCCCTGTTTTATGTGACGACGCAAATCCTTGTACGGCAGACAGTTGTGATCCCGCCATCGGCTGTGTGCACGCTCCGATTAGTTCCTTTGTTTGCCTGCCCAAGATCAAAATCACGTCGCCCCAACGAGCGGCGAACCTGGATGGGCCGCAGTCGGTGACAATCACAGGAAACGTAAGCAGTGGGGGTGGTAAGATAACGGCGTTTCTGATCAACGGTGATGCTGTTGCGTTGGATGCGGTTGGAAATTTTAGCCACAAAATGATCCCCAAACATGGAATGAACCTCATCTACGCGGAAGCAATCGACAGCATCAATGCCGTCACGTCGCTTGTTCAGTCCTTTTATTATTCTTCCGAGTGGACGCCGATAGACATAAACGACCCAGTCGGCAGCTACATCGAAGACGGGTTGCAGGTATGGCTGGGACAAAAGGTTATCGATGACGGGGTTCATGATCCGAATAACGTCAATGATTTGGCCACGTTGTTTGAGTTAATCGCGGCGGGATTTAACTTAAGCGGTTTGGTGGACGGGAAAATCGGAGAAGCGGGCGGTTACAAAATTTATGTGAGTAATCTCAAGCACGGTAAACCCAAAGTTGCCCTGAAGTCGATACTCGGCGGACTACATATGACCATGACCGTGCCGAATGTTACTGCGAACATAGCGCTTGATTGCACCAGCATTTCGTGTTTGTACATCGATTTAAACGGTACGGTTTCCATGACATCGGTGCTCATCGACATGGATCTCCTCTTGTCGGTGAATTCGGCTACAGGACAAGTTACAGCAACCGCCAAAAATACGGCGGTTGAAATCAGCGGTCTCAATATCAACATAAGTGGCATCGTTGGATTCTTAACCAATTGGCTCATCAATTTCTTTGAAGGCACTTTTGCGGACTACATTGAATCCGCCTTTGTGGATCAGGTTGCTACACAATTGCCGCCTATTGTGGCCGATGCGTTGGAATCCATTGCGTTTGACGACCAATTTACCGTCCCGCCGTTTTTTGGTTCCGGCAACTCTGTGGTACTGACGCTCAAAAGCGCGTTGTCCAGTCTGTTTTTCAAAATGGAGGGAGGAACGATAGGATTGTTCGCGGCATTGGTCACACCAAAAAATCAGAAGTATCCGTCAAAAGGAGCAATCGGGCGGGCCAATTGTCTCACGGGAAAGACCGAAAACTTTGTGTTCCCAACGGCTTTTCCGCTTCAAATCGCGCTGCATGATGATGTTGTTAACGAATTGTTGTTTGGAATCTGGTGGTCAGGTGCGTTGTCGTTTCCGGTTGATCCATCGTTGCTTTCGGGTGTTGACTTAAATAAGTATGGCATCACCGATCTGAGTTTGTCTGTGGATTTCCTGATGCCTCCGATCACAACATCGTGTAATCCACAGCAAAAAGTGAAGCTGCAGATCGGCGATATCTATCTGAAGACAAACCTTAAGTTATCTGGCATTCCTCTTGAGATGGATATTTATGCAAGCATCGAAGCCGACGCCCAGTTTGTGGTGTCCGAAACTCCAACCGGAGCACAATTGGGAATTGTGATTGTGGGGATCACGGAAATTGCCACCGACATTGTGTTTGCGGATGAAAAACTTCTGGGCTTTAAGGACACGGTTTTGGGACTCATTGAAAACCAATTGATTCCTTCGTTTGTCGATTCTTTGGTTGGCGGCGCTTTAGCGGGATTTCCCCTGCCGGCTATTGATCTGTCATTTGCACCTGGGGTTCCTGCCGGAACCAAATTGGAGCTTGATCTTCAAACAGTTGCGCGAATGGTTGGTTTTACGTTGCTTCAAGGAGATGTTAAGTGAGCACGCTCTGGTTGTTAATCGATGTGATGAAGTGCAAAGTTACCAGGGCTCCGCTCAACCGGTGGTTTCATGGGTGGCCAGCGTTGTTGTTTGTCGTCATTGGGACATTCAACGCCTGCGGGACGGATTCGGAAAACGGAAAACCGGCTATGGTGGAGGACGATGTCGGGCTGCTTGGGGACGTATCACCGGTCGAACCAGTGGATGTGTCCGAAACACAGGACGTACATACAAAAGACACCGGTGCGGTTGCCGACTCGGATGCCGGTATTACGGAAGGTGGTCCCGATTTCCAATCCGCTGCCGACACTCGTGTTGACCCGTGTCCGGTCGGACAACCCTGTGACGATGAGAATCCGTGCACCTTGGACGACCGTTGTGGGGTGGATGGCTGTGTCGGGAAACCAGTGGATTGTGATGATGGCCGAGTGTGTACGGAAGATACCTGCCTCGACAATGGCAACTGCAAGTTCACGATACGGGATGGTTTTTGTCTGATCGGTAACATTTGTTATGGCGACGGAGACGTTTCTCCGATTCAGCCTTGTGGTCTATGTAACTCAATCGTGTCACAAAGTGAGTTTTCTGATTCTGGTGCCGATCTGTGCGACGATGGTAGTTTATGCACATCTGGGGATCACTGTGAGGCTGGCGAGTGTGTTGGGAACCCAGTCGATTGTAACGACAACAACCCATGCACTGGTGACGTGTGTGTCAACACGTCGGGGTGTGGCCATCCGGCTGTTCTCAATGCGTTGTGCGATGATGGAGACATTTGTACCCTTGAGGATCACTGTGGACCCAATGGCGAATGTATTTCCGGGCCGTCTCTGCCTTGCGAAGACGGAAATCCGTGTACTACTGATACCTGTGACCCGTTGATTGGTTGTGTCCACAGCGATAACAACAGCGCTTGTAGTGATGGAAATGTGTGTACGGTTGAAGATCAGTGCCAAGGTGGTGTTTGTGTTGCTGGAGAAGCTGTCGCTTGCAATGATGGAAATTCCTGTACAGACGACTCATGCGTGCCACAACAGGGGTGTAAACACGTTCTTACAGACAATCCATGTTGCACAAGCGGCACAAATATTTGCAATGATAACAACCCATGCACTGTGGACATTTGTGACCCTCTTACCAACGATTGTGAGTACGAACCCTACGCTGGTGGGTGCAATGATGGCGATCCCTGCACAGCGTCAGATAACTGTTTCGATGGACAATGCGTTGGAACGCCTAAGGAATGCAGCGACGGCAATCCTTGTACGGTTGACGGGTGTTCGTTTGGCAAATGCACCCATTTGGCTGCTCCAAACGGAACCCTCTGCGATGACGGTCAAACCTGCTCTTTGGATGATCAATGTTTAGACGGCATGTGTAAAGCCGACATGTCCGGCTGTGCTTGTGTGCCCACGTTTTCGGCTATCGCAAATAAAATCAACTCGTTGTCCATCGGTAAGGACGGTCAACCTGGCAGCGGCACCGACGTCGATAGTAACGCGGCAACCTGTGCGCCTGCTTCGAATTGTAGCGGTGGTATCGACAATACCCTGAGCGCGATCGCGGGGTTTGCCAACGACCCTCTGGCGGACGCGATCGCTTCAGGAAACATTGTGTTGCTTTTGGAACATGACTCCTATCAAGGAAACAGCACTCCGTACACCGTGAATGTGTACACCGGTACCGTGGAAAACATTTTGTGCGACATTCAGAACGCGACGTGCGGTTATCTGGTGGACCCGGTGCTGTTGGATAAAGATTGCGAGCCGTTGGTAACGTTGAGCAATGCCAAAGTACTTGGAGGCAAGCTGACCGCCGGTGGCCCCGGTGCAAATCTTCCTTTGTCGTTGCCAATTGCAGGACTTGCAATCAATATAACTGTTTATAACGCGAAGATAGATGCCAAAGTGACTGTTTCCGGAGGTAAAATTACTTCGCTGGCCGGTGTACTCGGCGGCGCCGTTAAAAAAGCCGAACTTAAAGCGGCGATCACCGCGCTACCGGACGACACGTTTCCTGCGGGTTTTGATAAAGCAACCATTATCGGATTTCTGGACATTCTGGTGGCAGAAGACATCGACCTTGACGGTAACGGAAGCAAGGACGCCGCTTCGATAGGCTTTGCATTGACCGCAATTGGCGCTGATTTGGTGGGAATCCTAAATTAGTACGATGTCGGCTTATTTGTTTTGCGCAACGTTGAAATGTTGTTCTGGAACTGGGAAGCCGGCTTTCCCCAATTCTTCGCGGATTGTTTTGTTGGTATCAAAGTAGACTTGCCAATAATTGTCGTTGTGGCAGTACGGGCGCACTGCCAGAACCGGCCCCGCCAGATTGAATTCCAACATCTCCACGTCGGGGGCGGGATTTGCCAGAACATTTGGAATTTTGGGTAAGGCTGCCTTAAGGATCGCGATTGCTTTCTGGTGGTCGGCGCTATGGGCGAGCTGGGCAGATAAATCCACGCGGCGAAATGGGTTGGCCGTAAAGTTCGTGATGTTGTCCCCGAGAATTTTGTTGTTTCCGATAATCGTTTTTACGTTGTCCAACGTGTCGATCACGGTCACAAACAACGAAATCTCTCGTACGGTTCCCAACACACCAGCGGCGTTTACCAGATCACCCACCTTAAACGGTCGAAAAAAAACGATAAATACTCCGGCTGCGAAGTTGGACAGCAACCCGGACCACGCCATACCTATGGCTACGCCGCCGGCCGCTAGAAGGGCAGCAAACGTTGTTGTTTCAACCCCAAAGAACCCCAAAATAGCGACAACCAATGCAATATTGAGCAACACGGCCGCCGCCGAAATAAAATAGCGAGCCACGGTTGCATCCAGGTTTTGCCGATTGAACACCTTGGCCAACATGTTTTCGACAAACCCGATGAGCCAGCGGCCAACAATCCACAGCAGAATGGCGCCAACGATTTTAAGCCCCGCTGCGGCGATACCTTCCTTGATCGTAACTAAGATTTCATCCATCGCAGATCTCCTCATGTACGTTTGGTACTGCACAGAAAAACGGGGCGATTATGGTTCTGCTGAGTTCAGAATGCAACCCGGAGACTTGCTCGGCAGACTAAGAGGGTGTTTGGGAAAAAAATAACGGCGAGCGAGACAGTGGCCGTAGCGAGGCGGGCCTGCCGACCGAGGCAGGACCGACGCAGTAGGCCAATGGCTC
>JABWCM010000148.1 GCA_013360285.1 Myxococcales bacterium | reverse complement strand
ACTCCGGCGCGGTGGGTGGCGGGGGTGTGGGGCTGGGCGCCGGCGCGGGCAAGACCGGAACGGCAGCCATGATGTCCGGTACGACTTTCTTTGCCCAGATGACATCCTGGTCCTTTTTCGGGTGTTCCAGCACCGCCTTTTTGCCCTTGTCGGGGGTGGCCGACAGGTGACCCAGCCCGGAAAACTCGTACGCACAAGGTTCCAACAACACGGGAATCACCGGAATACCCCGGTCCCGAGCGGTCTGTAACTCCTTCGTGCACCAGGTGCTGCTGAAATACGCTTTGGACAACACCGCGATCAACAAGTCGGTGCGCTTCAGCGCCTCGGTCAACTTCTGGTCAAAGTCACTACCTGTCGGGATTTTCTCGCTGTCGATCCAGACCTTGATCTGGCCCCCGTGTTCGGCAGCCGATAGATGTTTCCGAAACACCGCAACATCCGCACGGTTTTCCCCCGCATAACTCAAAAAAGTTCTCAACCCCATAATCCCACCTGCCTCCACTTGACCCCGCTCACGGGACCCGCCGTACCATTACCGCCGAGTATCGGCTCGACCGCTTCGGGTTGTCAATCGCCGCCACGGGGCCCCACCACAGCCGGTATTTTTCCGATAGTCTTTCAATGGAAGGAATGCAGGGTAGGATCGAGGGTCTCGCCACCGCGCGACACCCCCGCCGCGCCCAGCCCCCCAATGAACGCCGCTTCAGCCCACGTCCGCGATGACCACCTCACCCCGGATACACACGTCGGCGCATAGTCGGCAGCCCGTGCAGCGGTCGGAGTCCATTCGGAACATCCCGTCGCGGGTCGACGCCACGAGCGGCGTCAACAGGTCGCGTGGGCACAGGCGGGCGCACACGCTGCACTGGTCGCAGGCGGCCGGCAGGGTTACGGATCGGCGGGGGGGCGGAGTGGTGGGCCGGTGGGAGGGGGAGCGCAGAAACCAGCCGGTAAACAACTCGCGACGCGAGGCTTCGAGTTTTTTGGGAACGGCGATGGCGGCGTTGGGGCAGTGGGCGGCGCACTGGCCGCATTCGTCGCAGTTGGGCCCAAAGGCGGGGACTTGGCGCGACTTCTGCTGCACGAAGTCGATAGCCCCCTGCGGACAGGCGTCTTGGCACCGAGTACACCGGCTCAGGGGGCTCTTGCCGCGTGTGCACTGCTCCAGGTCCACGGTGATACGCACATCGCGCCACATCCACTGAAATCCACGCCAGTTGTTGGGGGGAGTGTTAGTCATGGGTTTTCCGAAGGTCGTCTTCGACCAGCCGCAGCAGCAATTGCACCAGGGCGGCGTAAATGCCGGTGCGGTCCGCGTTTTTGACTTGCGGATAGAGCTTTCGGGCAAACGGCGCCAAGTGGTCCTGGAGAAACCGCGTTCGCGGCTCCGCTAAGGACTGAGCGTGTTCGTCGGCCCCAGTCGACGCCGAGGCCCACAGCCAAGCGACGTAGTCGGCCTCGACGCCAACGTGGTCCATCAACTCGCGGGGAGACGACGGCGGGGTATAACCAAACCGCTGGTATTCACCGGCGACCGCCACGGTTTGGGCGCCGAACAAGGAACCCGTGGGCGTGGGCGCGTCCCCGAAGTCCGCTTCCAACCACACCGACTCGTAGGGCCGCACGTACCGGTCGGTAGGCACCCGAAACAACAGGTGAAACTCTTGGATGACGTCGTCGATAGGCGGCAGAGGAGTCGGCAGGTCGACGCCCGCCGCCTCCAATGCCTCCCGGACGCTGGGTTGAGACAAATGGGTCAGCCATGCAGCATCCGGCGGCACCAGCAGCGCTTTGGCTACGAACGCATACATGGAAGCACTCGCGTGAGCAAACTCCTGACTTTCCGCGGGCGTGGTGGTCATAACGGACTCACTTGGTAAAAGTAACGGCGGGTTTCGTCAACGCCGGGTTGGCAAAGTTAGGCGGAACGTCGCCGAAATCGCCGCTGTCCTCGCCGAAGGTCAGAGCGCGGCCGGTACAACTGGTCACACACGCCGGCGCCATTCCGGGAATAAGATTCCCATCTTGGTCGATAATCCGCGTGTAACAGAACGTACACTTTTCGGTTTTGCCGGTCGTGAAATTGTACTGCGGTGCCCCGTACGGGCAGGCGGCCACACAGCGGCGGCAGCCTATACATACGTTTTGGTCAATCATCACGATACCGTGGCCGGGCTCCTTGTGGCAGGCGCCGGTGGGACACGCTTTGACACACGCCGGGTCCTTGCAGTGGAAACAGGCCATGGTGACGAACGTTTTGGACAGTTTGGGATAGGTTCCCTCAAGCACTTCCATGACCTGCCGGTACCGTACACCCGTCGGGGTATTGTTTTCGGACTTGCAGGCCACTTCACAGGCTTTACAGCCGACGCATTTGGTGAGATCGATTTTGAATGATAACTGGGCCATGATCGCCTCCGAAAAAATCCTACAGTTTCTCGACTTTTACCGATGGGGACAAAAAGGCTGCCATGCCCGACGCGGCGTCCGTGAGACACAGGTCGGGGAAGGCGGGCTCGGGCCACATCAGGTGATTGGCGCTCAGCCCACCGCCGATGTTGGCGTTGTGCGGCATCGGTTGACCGTCGGCCATATGCTGTTTGGAACCCGCTTCCCGCCGACCGAAGTGGGCGCTGACACCGACCACGCCGGGGCGGATCTCTTCGGTAACATAAGCGCGCCCGACTTCGCCTGTGGTGTGCGCCGGCGTGCTCACGCGAACACGATCCCCGTTGGTGATGCCGCGGGCTTTGGCGTCGACCGAGTTGATCCACAGCCGGTTGGCGCGTTCGATTTCGGCGAGCCACTCATTGCTCGACGTGCGGCTTTGGGTGTGCCAGCCGCGTTTGAAGGTGATCAACGTCAAATCATAACCGGCCGGGGGCACGAGTTTGGTGCCGTCCATGGCGATGCCCGGTTCTTCGAAGATAGGAACCCCGCTGAAGTACTTGCCGGTGAGCGCGTTTTTACTCGCGGCGGCCTTTTCGTAGAAGATATCGACCCGGTCACCATACCGGTTGAGGGCAAATGCCGGATTGGCGGGATCAGCGATCTCGGCCGGGTTCTGGCGTTTGCCGCCCATACGCATGTAGTCGGCTTTTTCGTCGAGACCTTGGGTGTAATCCCCACCCGAAAAGAACAGGTTGTAGTATTGCCATGCCGTGAAGATGTCCTTGCCGGCGCCGGCCCCGTTGAGGCCGAAGTTGGGCAATCCCAATTCCACGGCGATTCGAATCAGCACATCGTCGAACAACATCGTGTCGGGGAACGCGGGAATGTAATGTTTGGTAATGGGGTCAAACGTACCCACGACCGGCCGCCGAATGGTCGATGCCTTGGTGTGGATCGTCGGATACCCGGCCATAGGCGACGCCCATTTTTCCAGGTACATGCCGTCCGGCAACACGTAGTCGGCCAGCGCCGCGGTTTCGTCCATAAAAATTGTGGAGCAAATGTGTAGCGGAATCGCCTTGGTATCCACGAGCGCCGCGACTTGGCTTTGGGGGAACGGAATCGTTTGCGCCGAGTTGTGGGTAAAGGTCATCAGCGCCTTGATGGCATAGGGGTAACCGATCTTGGCCGAGGGCAGGATCTCTTGGGTAATGCCGACTTCGGCGATGGGATACCACTGGCGCGTGGGTTTGGGTTTGGTCCCGGCGTATTTGGTTTTGCCGCGATCCAACTTGACGCCGCTGGTGGACGTGGTGACCGGCCGCGCCGGCTCGGCACCGTTGAACCGCGGGCCCATGGCGAATCCGCCGATGCGATCGACGTTGCCCATCAGCCCATTGAGCAGGAAAATCGCCCGGCAATTGTAGTAACCGTTGGTGGTGGACTGGGCACCACGATACATGTCGGCGACAGGCGCCTTCGCCGACGCAAATTCACTGGAAACCGTAGCGATCGTGCCGACTTCGAGCCCGCACAGCGTTTCGTATTCGTCGACGGTTTTCAAACTGACTTCATCGGCCAACATCGAAAAGCTGGTCTCGCAATCGATGTTGTTGACCTTGCCGACAAATTCCAAATCCGCTTGATCGACCGTGTTGTAAGGAACGGCCTGCCCACCGGAAATCACCATCCACGGAATGCTGATCTGGGCGTCCAACGCCGCGTCGGCGGCGGTCGTGCCGGAGGCGCCGCGGCCGAGGCCCGTAAACGTCGTGTCGGTTTTGCCGGTATAGGTGATCAGTTCCGACCCGATTTTGAGTGTGCCTTTGCTGGGGAATCCCGCGGTGGAGGTCACGGTCAACACCGTTTCCGCCTTGCCGGCGGCCATCGTCAGATTGGCCCAGAGGACCCCGGCTTGGGCGCTATCGAGCCGAACATGTTTGGCCGTGTCGATAAGATAAGTGGCGTCACTCCACGAATAGTGCTGTTTGCCGTTGATCACTTTCTTGGCAGCATCTTCGTGGGGGCGGGTCAAAAAGTCGACGTCGATCTTGCCGTTGTCGATGAGCCACCGCATCATCCCGAACGCGAAAGCGCCTTCGTAACCCGGTTTGATCGGAACCCAGCGGTGCGCCTTGGCGGCGGTGTTCGAGAATCGGGGGTCGACGACCACTATTTTTCCGCCGTTTTTCACCATCGAAGCGACCAGCCGGCCGAAGGTGTTGGTCGGGACGTTGGCTTCAACCGGGTTGGTGCCAAACAGGACCACATAAGTCGCGTTTTCCAAAATGGGTTTGAAGTTATAGGTTCCTTTGGCCTTCTTTGGGTTCGTGAACGTATGGTAACCACCGGTTTTGTATGCGGCATTACAGATCGACGTGTGATCGAGGTGATTGATGCTCCCGAACGCATCCATGAACCGTTTCGTCAAATCGCTGTTCTGGTTCCGTCCCGATACCATCACCAACTGATTGGACCGAGGCCCGAAGCCGGTCGACGGAGCTTCGTCCATGTACTTGGATTCGGCGGCGCTGATGGGGGCGGTGCTGCGGATGGCAGCAAGACCCTCGAACGGACCTTCGGGGAGCTGACCTCCGTAACAAATTTCGGCGATGGCCTGGTCCCAGGAAATAGTCTGCCATTGACCCGCACCGCGTTGACCCATCCGTTTAAGGGGGTGCTGCAACCGCAAGGGGTCATACAGGGTTTTGAGTCCGGCTTGCCCGCGGGCGCACAAAGTTCCGAGCGCCGTCGGCGCCAGATCGGACTCCACGACGTCCTTGCCGGCCGATGCGTATTCGTTGGATTGCGGGCAATAGGGGTTGCCGTCGATTTTGATGGCGATTCCGTTTTGAACCTTGACCTGGATTCCGCACCCGGCGTTGCACATCATGCAGGCGCTGCGCAGGATCTTGATGCCGCCCACCTGGGGGTCCGGGGCGTGTTGGCCCGTCGGAACTCCGATGGCGGCAGCACCGGTGCCCAGCACTGTGGCGCCGCCGGCAACCGCGCTGCTAATCTGAATGAACTGACGCCGCGACCAACCGCCTTGGGGTTCCACTCTGGTTTCATTACGGTTTGCGAATTCGGTTTTCATGGCTAAAAGCTCCTCAGGATGAATCACAGCGGCTTGATCACCGGGTATTTCGTATGACAGGTCTTGCATGTGGTCGTCGCGTCTACGCTCTTACGCAGCACCGGTTGAACCTGCTTGTCGAGGTCAACAGTTACGTGGCACATCACACAGGGAAGGGACGCGTGGACACTCAGCGCATGAAACGGCTTGATGAGGGGATCGAGCGAGTACTCGTCTTTGCGATCGGAGTGGCACGCAATGCAATTGGTGTCTTTGAAGGTCGGGGCGCCGGCCGTTTTTAGCGCAATGAGGTTGATGTCCTCGGGAATGCGGTCCAATTGTATCAGAACCGGGGAATTTTTGCCGTCGAGAACCGGCACCCCGTCCACCATGGACATCACTTCGGTGGCGGTGGTCACGGCATTGCCCACCAGTTTGAGGCCCATGGCCACGGCGGTGATTTGCCATTGGCCCGCGGGGACATCGGTAAAACCGACAGTGCCCGAGCCGGTGGTGACGGCGCTGAGGTCGAGGTCAGGAATCGACACGGTGGCATTGGCGATAAGTGCCCGGGAATCGATGTCGCGAACGACTACGGTAATGGATCCGGCGCCCTCGGTCGTACCGCCGGGGATGTGTTGGCAGTCCCACACGTTGACCGTGCCGTCTTTGTTGATGTCCTCGGCGGCGTCGGCGGTGCCGTTTTCGTCGAGATCCCAACAGGAGATTCCGGCCAATCCTTGTAGTCCCGGGTCACCTTTGGGGCCAGGATCGCCTTTAGCGCCGGGGTCGCCTTTGGCGCCGGGGTCGCCCTCTTGGCCTTCGATCCCCTGAATGCCCTGCTCCCCTTGTTCACCCTGCTCCCCTTGTTCACCCTGCTCCCCTTGTTCACCCTGCTCCCCTTGTTCACCCTGCTCCCCTTGTTCACCCTGCTCGCCCTGGATTCCCTGTTCCCCGGGCAGGCCCTGCGGACCATCGGCTCCGGTTTTCCCTTGCGGTCCTTCCGGACCGTCGCACGCAGCGACATACATCGGGGCCAACAACATTACGATGAACAATCTAACTAATGTGCTGCGAATCATTGTTCTCGCTCCTTCTCATTTCTTCGGACCACGCCATGTGTCCTCCACTTCACCATAGAGCAAACGGCGTGCCGGATGCCGACTCGGTCACATCATCGTGGAAGTGGTTGAAATCAAAAAAAGAGAAGACTCGCGAAAAACGGGAAACGGCTCGTAGGTGTTACCGTACGGTAACACGAAAACGAAGCGGTGTTACGAAATGGTAACGCGGGGAAATCAACTTTCGGGACGTCGAACTTTATCCCATAACGTTTTCCGACTGATGCCAAGCGCTTCGGCTGCTTTGGTTTTATTGCCATCTGCCTGTTGAACCGCGCGCTCAATGTATTCCCGTTCGAACTTCGCGGTCGCGTCCTGCAGGGGCATCACCGGAGCCGAGGGAACCGGCTCCGGTCGCTGCGGGGCGCTGTGGGGCAGGCGGGTCAGTCGAATATGCTGCGCCAAAATTTCCGAACCGGTACACAGCGCCATGGCTCGTTCGATCGCATTGCGTAATTCCCGAACATTGCCGGGAAAATTGTAATTTAGCAAAACGTCTTTGGCTTCTGCCGAAAGCGACGGAGCCGGGCGATTCTGGTGTCTTGCCAACTCGGCGATAAACAGTTCGGCCATAGGAATCATATCGTCGCGGCGATCCCGCAAGGGAGGAATCGAGATTTCCAAAACCGCAAGCCGAAAATACAAATCTTGGCGAAATTGTCCTTGTTCGACCAAATCAAGGAGCGTTTCCTGGCATGCGGCGACGACACGAACATCGACCTGAACCGTTTGGCTGCTTCCCAGTCGCTCAAAGGATGATGACTGAAGGGCACGAAGTAACTTAGCCTGGCCCGCCGCCGACAAGGAGCCGATTTCGTCGAGAAACAATGTACCGCCGTTGGCGGCCTCAAAACGTCCTATTCGCCGTTGCTGGGCGCCGGTAAATGCACCGCGTTCATAACCAAAAAATTCCGATTCAAACAACGTGTCGGGAATGGCAGCGCAGTTGACCCGAACCACCGGACCTTTCGAGCGACGGCTAAAGTGATGAATCGCGGATGCCACGACCTCTTTTCCCGACCCTGTTTCACCGACAATCAACACGTTGGCATCACTTGGACCCACAAGCTTCACCGTGTCCAGAATGTGCTGCATTTTTGGGGAACAGCATACGAAATCGGCCAAACGAAACGAATCACTGAACAATTCGCCCTGGTGGCTTCTGTGGCACAGCGGGGCCAGTTTGGATTGCAACTCTTCGAATTGGAAAGGTTTGATCAAATAGTCGGTGGCGCCCAGCCGTAATGATCGTACGGCCGTATCGACGCTGGCGTAGGCGGTCATTAAAATGACCTGGCATTGGGGTTGTAATTGCCGCGCGCGCTGCAAAACCGTTATACCGTCTGCGCCGGGCATGACGATGTCGGTAATCACCAAGTTAAAAGGCTGTTGTTCGAGTTCGGTGATCGCTTCCGAGCCGGATGCAACCTCAACGACTTCCGCACCTAAGCTTCGCAAAAATCCGGCCAAAGGCAAACGAAGCGTACGCTCATCTTCGGCCAGTAAAACACGTTTGCATCGGATACAGAAACTCATCAGCCTTTCCTTGGTAGGTCCCCTCCGTGGATTGGGTTTCGATCCATCCACGCCGGCAATTTGACCACAAACTGTGCCCCCGGATCCACCTCGTCGTCAACGGTGATGTTGCCGGCATGTCTTCGAACAATACTGTCGCTAAGCGCAAGACCCATGCCGGTTCCTTTTCCCGGTTCACGGGTTGTGAAAAAGGGTTCAAAGATACGCTGCCTCCATTCCGGAGGAACCCCCGGACCAAAATCACGAACCCGCAACAAAACCCAATTTCCGTCCATTTCCGTAGTGATGTGCAGGGGTTTACCCGGAGCGGACAACCGGGCGTTGGAGTACAAATTGAGAACCACATCCGACAACGCGTCAAATTCACCAAGCACCCACAACGGCTCGTCGGTCAACATCATGACAGGCGGGGGGTCGTCTTTACGATCCCAGGTTTGCCCGAATTGGACCGCGTGGCGCACGATCTCATTGACGTCGACTTTGGTGGACTGAAGCGGTTTGGTATGTGCGTAGTCGGTCAATCGGCGCATCAAGGCCGCCAGACGAACCGTGGCTTCTTTGGCCAGATCCAAAAACATATCTCGGTCCTCGGCAGACAGAGTGGATCGACGTGCCATTTCGATGGAACTCAACATACCCGCAAGCGGATTGTTAACCTGGTGAGCGATGCCGGCTATCAGCGTACCCAACGCGGCGAGTTTTTCGGCGCTGGCTGCCCGCAACGCCTCACGGCCGGTCTGGAGTCTTTGGTGTACGAGATCCGCCCGCAAGTGGTCGAGTGCTTTAGCGATTCGGTCCAAATGGGGGTCACCGGTCTGCGTTGGGATAGGCCGATCCAAGTGTCCGAGACCCAGCGCTCGGGCCGCTTCGATCAACCGTTCCGTCGGACCACCCAAACGCCGCCCCAACGCCCATGCGATCATCGATCCGGTCAGAGCTACGATCATTGCCATACCTCCTAACACCAGATCGATGCTTCGAATGGGCCCCTGCAAATCTTCCTCACGGACGCCGATGTGCACCCGCGAAACGATGCCCGGCACCACCGGAACGGCAAAGTCGTAGATCCGCTGTCCGGCGGTCGCCATTCGTGTTACATAAGGTCCCTGCAGAATCGGCGTGGATACGATCATCTTTTGTATTTCCGGCGGACTGTTCACAGGGAGACCCGCCAACACATCGCCGTCGGCCCCAACCACGTTCACGTACAGCAACCACGGTTCGGTATCGACGATGGTGCGCATAGACGCTGCCAGGCGGGCAATATCGGCGGTTAGGATTGCATTGGCGTGAACCGAAGCAAAGGTTTGTGTCGTTGCAACGGCCTGCATTCGTGCCCTTTCAACAAGGGTTTCCGATACATAGGAACGAGATGTAAGGGCGATGATTGCCGCACAAACAAACACCACCGCGCCTGCCGTCACCGCGAGACGCCAGGCGGCGCCAGGCTGCTCCCTGTCGTTCGAATACGCAGACGTTTGTTCCGGCGTCCGCACGTCGTCTGGTGTAAACAAAGAATGGGGGCTCATTCGTTGGGCGCCTCCTTCACCGTTTCCAACAACTTCCGAACAGGTTCATATGCCGCATCGTCGACCGCTACGAAACCTTCTATTCCCATCCCGCTGAGTAACTCCCTGCCATCAGGGGTTTCGTGGAGTCGAAGCAGGGCGGTGGTCACTTGGTTACGCGCGTCGTTGGGCAAGTTAGCGGTAGCAACAAGCGGTGGCGATGCAAAATCGGGCGAACGTATAATGGTTCGTACCTGCTGTTTCAACTCGGGGTCAGCAGAAACCATGGCCTCCAGTACCAGTACATCGACTCCAGCAACATCCGCCAACCCCGATGCCACAAGATGAACGGATTCCTCGTGACTGCCGGTCCAGATGACATCGGCTGCCGGCGGCTCCGCAGAAATGTGGGCGTCCCCGAGCATGGCGCGCACGACGAGGTACCCGGTGTTGGACAAGGGATCGGTATAAGCGATTCTCAACCGCGATATGTTTTTTAGATCGTCGAGCTTTTGGGTCGCTGCCGATTTTGGAACGATGACTTCGCTCCAATAGACCGGTTTGCCGTGAAAACTGGGGGCAGCCAAGAGGTACAAACGGGTCCGCGCTGAAAGATCGGCGTAAGCGCCACTGCATAAGAACGCCAAGTCGGCTTCGCCGTCGCGCAACAATTGGTTGGTGTTTTCGTACCCTGCTCGCTGAATCACCCGCACGGGGCGATGGAGCGATTGGGACAGCACATGGGCCAGCCGCGCATAGTGCCGAAACGTGCTTTTGGGTGTAAGCATGGTGCCGATGGCAAACCGTAGAGGAGACGCCCCGTCGTGGGACATGACGGGTATCTCCAAGGCGGTCTCGGCCTCGATGACACGATCGGCCAAAATCACCGGCTCCTGGTACAAAATGAGCCAGATAGCGGCCATCGAAACGGCGAGAAAAAGCGCAACTACCCAAATCCATTTGATGTGACGCAGCATCGGTGATTCCATCCACGTTCGGAGTCGGGACAACGAACGGCGTTTGCCCGACGCAACAGGCGGGGCAAATCCGTCACTCGCAAGAATTGTACCACAGCCGAAAATGGAACGCCGGTTTGTGGAGCCACCGACGTGTGTAACCGACCGAACGAAATGAACCCGATTTCTCACGAGTTTGTAGGCGCATCCCCACTTTCGCCCGCCAACTCGGGAAAAATCCCGAACAATTGACTCTCCAGGTTCACCCGTGGTTTATTCTTTGTGGGGTGGATTTGGCGATACAGGAGGTGATGGATGTCACGGTTTTTCATAGTGGCGACCTGGGGTTGGTTGTCGGCAGTCGTTTTGTGGGGGTGTTCGGAATCGAATGGAGACTCGAATGGGGTCGACGGATCACAAGATGTGGTTTCGGACATCGTGTTAAACGATATTGCACCCATCGATGGAAGCAGCACGAACGATGTCACCTTGGATGGGGCCGGTTCCGACGGGAATACAGTGGACACCGGAGTCGGAAACGACACCGGCGGAGACGAAGATACCGGAGCCGTGCCCGACGTGGTTTCGCCGACCGACAGCACCCTTGCCGATGGGGAAACGGACCTTGGGGGGACGACTGACATCTCCCCCACGGATGGGGGTGAAGCGGATATGGGCACGCCGCCGCCGGGTTGTTGTGCTGTCGCGGGGGATTGCGACATCTTTGGTTCCCCCGTTGCTCACGTTTGCGCCCCCACGATTGAAGGAACCAATGCGGCATGGGGGGTGTGCAAACCCACTCCGCCTTCAGGGCGATGTTGGGGGAACAACGACTGCAAGCCGGGTCAGATCTGCCACAATCCCAACGTCTGCCCCTGTGGAGCACAATGCGCGGTCGCCGATCTGATGGGGGTGTGCACCGATCCCCAGTCCGCCTGCACCCCCATTCAATCCGAATGGGTCGAAGAAAGTTGTAATGCCGCCAATATCGTGATCTGGGACGGAAACGCCTGCGTCGCCACCTGCCCCGGATGTTGTGGCTGCGCCCCATTCTGTGATCTGACATTCTCGTCTTTGGAACTTTGCGAAAAGAGCTGTTTGGCCGACGAATGCCTTTATATCGGCGCTCTTGCGGAGTCTCCTTACGGGTATACGCAACCCGGCGGTACCGCCTGCCCCACGACATTCCCCCTGGAATCACGGTGCAAAACCGACGCCGATTGTGCCCAAGGTTCCGCCGATTCCGGCAAAAGCTGCGTATTTGGCAATTGTGTATACTGCGCCGGGGATGCTCAATGTGAGTTGGGGGAAATCTGCCGTGCGGGGCGATGTGTTCCTGCAGCAGCGGAATGTCCCCCCACTCCCCCCTGCAGCGAATTCGGCTGTTTTCTGATTACCCCATCGGAATCCCCCTGCCCCATTTGTGTATGCGACAGCATCCATAATAAAGCCTGTACCGACGACCAGTTTTGTATGATGTTTAGTTCGGTAAAATATGAAGGGTGTATTTATGGACGCTGTGCTGTTTGCCGCAACGACAAAGACTGCACGGTCGGACACTGTTTGCCTCCTGGCTTATGTTACCAAACCACACCGGAGTTGCACCACATCTACGGCACCTGGCTCATCGGTTGGCCGGGAGGACTGGATCACTTCAGTTATTTCCGGTTTGAACCCGATGGAACATTACGGCGGGGACATTACCTTGCCGGCGGAACCTTTATGGATGATTTTCCGCAACTTCCCTGCGGCTTCGAAGAAATGCCGACCGACTACCCCTTACTCGGTTCGTGGGAACCCGAGGTCACACAATCGGGGTTTTTGGTGATTCGTGTTCATCTGAATGTGTCTTGCGATGTGGGTGGAGGATACGCGGCGCGGTTCAACGTGACGTTAAAAGCCAACAATCAGGCCGATTTTTATGATATCGACACATCCAATTCCTTGATGGGAGTAAAACTTCCACCGGAGACCTGCGCGCCGGATTTCTCCATTTGCGAAACGCCGACGTTTGAATGGTTTCTTTCACCGTAACAAGGGGGTGGCTGCTGCCGGAAATGGAGGGGAGAACTCGTGAGCATTACCGACTAAAAACAATCTTCTTCCCAACAATCGTCGCTGCCGTCATCACTGCCGTCATCGCCCCAATCGTCGCTACCGTCATCGCCCCAATCGTCGCTGCCGTCATCGCCCCAATCGTCGCTGCCGTCATCACTCCAATCGTCGCAGAATTCGTCGAAACACTCCTCCGATTCCCACTCGTCGTTCCACCCGTAATCCTCACTTTCCCAATATTCGTCTTCCCAACTCCAGAACTCATCCCCTTCGCATTCGATATAATCATCTTCCCAATCGACGATACCATCGAGATCGCAGTCCCAGTCGTCTTCGTAAAAATCGGAACTTTCCCAACTCCAGTCGGCATATTCGTCCCAATCGTCGCCGAACAACGAATCATCATCCCAGTTGAGCAAGCCGTCGTTGTCCCAATCCGAATCAAAATAGTCGAACATGCCGTCCAGATCGGAATCCACCAAAAATTCAAATGGGTTCCGTTGAGCGGTAATATAATCGCCCGACGAAGCCACATGCAGTTCACCCAAATCAAAAGATTCGCTGGCAAGATTGGTTTCGGGAATCGTGGAAACCATCTTCGCATTGTCTTTGGTCGTCGGCACTTTCAGCGTTCGGCTTACTCCACCTTGCTCAACGACAAGGGTTTTGGGCCCTTCCGGAAGATTGGGGATCGTAAAATCACCCGTGTTTTTGTCAACCACAGCATTGAATTGCTGTTTCCCGACGAACGCCGAAATCTTGGATTTTCCGGCTCCCGCCAACTTGGACGCGTTGCCCTTGAGTGCCGACAATCGTTTGGCCACGCCACCGCCAAGCCCCCCTCCGCCGGAGCCGCCTCCTTCGCCACACCCAGGCGCACCCAGTCCCAACAACAAACCAAAAATCATGGTTACAACCAAAAGACGAACCAATTTCATGGAATCCTCCACTGCATCACAAACAAACGATGGTGAAGTTGCCCGCAGCAACGAACGAACCATTTCGTGCCGCCCAAAGAACCCCTTTGGGGAACACGGCGTGTGGTTTACCACATCGGACCGCGTCGAATCGAGAGCAACCGGTGATTTTTTTGTGTGAGATAAAAGATGCAATCTGGCCATTTCGACAACCAGCCGCCGCCTCGTCTTTGTGGTTTGACACCGAACAAAACCGGCGCGATAGTGTTCCCGACCCGCGTAACGAAGGGCTGCGGCAGGCGCCTCGCGGGGATGAATCGCCCGCAAGCTCGCAAGAAACCCGCATCTATTATTGCGGTATCCATGAAGCCCATTGATTTAACCAAACCGTCCCCCCCACCCACCGGCGAACCTATTCCGTTGATTCCGCCTCCCCCCATTTTGTCCGCATTAACGGACACAACCATTTCCCGGGCTTTTGCTCAGCAACGGGGGCGAACCGTACTCATCCGCGCCGAATCCGACTCCCGAACCTGGATGTGGGAATGCGTGGCAGCCGCACCGGCGTTCCGATGTTTTTTGCTGGACACCCCCTCCACACGTCGGCGTCGTATTCCCGTTACCCTAACACCACACCATCACGCCGCGTTGGTCACGTTTACCCTACGGTTCCTGTGGGCGATGGGGGCGGGTGAAGATTCCGGATACAAACCGACGCCGCAAGAAATCCACCTTCGGGAACTCGTTCGTCGGTTGATCACCATCGCTCGTGGCGAAACGGATTCTGCACCCGCGGATTTTCCACCCCATCACGAGAACGATCCCTGGGGAGCCGCCGTACTCCGATGGATAGACCTCACGTCCGGGCGGTGGGACGATGTTCTGCCGCTTCTCGATCGTCCACTTTCCACCCACACACCGTCCTGGTTTCGGATGTTGGTCACCCTGATTGGCGGGGATGTGTCCGCACTCCGTGAGGTTGCGGCCGACCCTTGCCCACAACGAGGCGAAGCGGCCCTGCTGGAGGGAGCGTTCCTCTACGCCGGCGGGTTCGCCGAAGCCGCATTGTGGTACTACGAAACCGCATCCCGGAACTCCATTGGTAAACGACAAGCCAATATTTGCCTTGAAATCGCTCGACTGGCTGTACACATCGGTAATTTAGAGAAGGCAAACGTTTATTTACACCGGGCCATTACGCTGTGTCCCAACGACGACGAACTGCTGATGCGGGTGTGTGAAGAATGGATTCGGTTTGGAAACTTGGATGCGGCGTATCAAACCCTTGTTGCCGGAAACGTACGCCTGCCGTGGTCGCGCCAAGTGGCGCTGCTGTATACCGAGTTGCTGTTGTGGGCCCAACGTACTGATGAAGTTCCGTCACTGCTCGAAAAGCTGCGGACAGAACCCGCGGACGCACGTTTTCACCGTGTTCATGGGATCTGGCTGGCCTTAACCGGCGCCTATACCGAAGCCCGAACCGCATTTGCAACAGCCGTCGAGATGGCCCCCTTCGACATGGAAAGTTTGGCATGGTTGGGGGAAATTCAACTACGATTGGGGCAACTCCAAGACGCCGAACGTTCCATTGCAACGTCGCGAGCGTTGGCGCAGACGCCGGTGCATACGTTGTTGACCTCCGCTCTTCGTGACCCAAACACGTTTCCCAAACGGTGGGAACTGATTCATTTGCTTAACGCGCTGGGACAACCCCTCGACCCATGGTTACGTGACCCGGTGAGCGCCGTGTTGGCGGTTCTTTCCCGATTCGGAGGCAACCGCGGTCCGTGGCTCACCCAACAATGTGTACCCACGTCCACCCACAAACTCGGCATTATCAAAGTGGATGTCCCCACAACCGACCGCCTGCAATTAAGCCGTAACGAATCGGCACAAACCCTTCGGCTGATTACCACGCTGCCCATAGAAGAAGTGGCCAACCGTTTTGACGATCTGGCCAACGAATACCCCGAAAGCCCCCACCCGTTTTGTTACCGTGGGGAGCTGGCACTGTGGATGGGGGATTATGAGGGCGCCATTGTGCAATTTGAATTCGCCCTCAAACGCACCGAAGCCAGATGGGGTTACGTGGGAAAAGCCGCCGCGTACATCCTGCTGGGGCGATTTGAACGAGCCCAAACGTCGCTGGAACAATGCAGCCGGGTGTTCACGCCGGTTGTGGGAGCTACAACCCCGGTGTATGTGGGGGAAATGCTGCGCATCTTGGGGAATGACCCAGGGGCGATTTGTGAACTAACCGAGGCCGTGCGCACCAAACCGGGACGCATCGGCGCCTGGATGAACCTCGCGTTGTGCCACATCCGAATGGGCGACCTCGACCGTGCCCAATCCATTTTAGTCCACCTACAACATCACGCACCGGTACTTCTTTACAATGCACAACGTAGCGCCGGAGAACTCCCTTGTTGGCCCATTGAGAAAAAAAGCGCGTCCAACGTCTTGGAAGAAGCACTCAAAATGATGCGCGGCAACCGCTCATCCCACACCATCACTTATTTTGACCGATCCGGGACACTCAAGATCAGCCGCGATGGTGAACAGATCCAAAGACTCGCCAAGACCCAGGCCGTGTTTTTGGCATCAGCGATCCGCGGCAGATTGATCGGTGGCGATTGAACTGCGACCACTACGGCCAAATTTGCCGTGGTGGGTTCTGGTTGATAAAAAAAGAACATCTTGATCTAGGAGGGTGTGAGTCATCTATGGCCGGACAACCCATGCGGTCGATACGGCGAAAGAAGCGTTTGAGAAAATCACCGGTCTTGAAGAAGGTCGTCAGCAACAGTATATTGA
>JABWCM010000147.1 GCA_013360285.1 Myxococcales bacterium | reverse complement strand
CAGCCAAACGTTGGCCCCGGGAAGTCATCACTTGGTCGTATACCGGTCCACAGAAACCCAAGAAATACCTGAACCCTTTAACTGCACGCCGTTTTTGGGTGTCCTGAGCGGCACGGTACCGATTTTTATTTCCCAGATTGGCGATGAGGAACTCAAGTATCCCGATGGGGTCGCACTGAAGTTCGAAGCGGATCAGATGATTCGGATCGAAGCGCATTATCTAAACACCACGGGTCAGCCGATTCAGGCAAAGTCGGAGATTCATTTCGAAACGGTGGATGCCAAAAAGGTGATTCATGAAGCGGGCTTTTTGTTTTATGGCTCGGGCGACATTTCGATTCCGCCGTTTTCCGAATTCGTGTCCAAGCCGGTATTTAAGGCACCGCCCAAGGGATCCAAGGTGTTTGGATTGACAAGCCATCAACACCATTACGGTACTTTTTTTGAAATTGAAAAAGCCACGTCGTCCACCGGACCCGGAACGGTAATTTACGAAAACGACAACTGGGAAGAGCCTCCGGTTATCTTATTTGACCCGCCGCTTACGTTTGCCGACGGCGAAGGGCTCAGATGGACCTGTACGTGGATCAACACCAGCGCAAAAAAAGTCTCGTTTGGTGAAAGCGCCAATTCGGAAATGTGTTTTCTGTGGGCGTATTATTACCCCGACCAGGGATTTCAGTGTTATATCAAAGCCGGATTCCCGCTGCCGATAAAAGGATGCGTTGTTCAGTAATATAAGTGGTCAAAACAGAGAGAGGATAGGGTCGCTGTGGCTTTTTGCGCCCTCCGGTTTTCCACAAACAACGTATTTTGGCAGCAAGATCAATAAAATATGCAAGAAATGACGTGCATACATTTGCCTACACACTGATTTTCTTCAATAAATTCGGTAGATCTTCTTTGTTTCAAACCGGGCATGGTTTCGATGATCACCGGATGGTGGATATGGGCATCGAATCCCGACGCTATCGGTAATCCTTCCAGAACCCACCAAAAGAACCACAAACCCACACTTTCCTCTTGAAGATTTCTTTTAATTGCCCCATAACACAGTCCTATCCGATGTAACCGAGCACTTCATCTCGGCCTGCATCGTCCCCGGCCCATATCCGAGCCGTTATTTTTTACCCAAACACCCTCTTAGAAGTACAAGATCCGGGGACGAAGAATTTGTGGGCGTTTTCCTATTCTGGTTAAACCTCACCCATCTTTTGTTTGCCACATAATATCTATTTTCCGTTGGTGGGCGACGCAGTCCCTCAAATAAAGATTGATAAGGGTTTGGTATGGAATACCTGCTTGCTCCGCCATTTCTTTAAAATAGTTGATTACATCTTCACCGAGCCTCATCGTAACTGGCTTTTTCAACTGTGCCGCGTAAGGGTTTTTCCGAGACTTCATTTTTGAAAAGTCGTATTCTTCTTTCATGGTCCACCTTCTTCGTACCAGTCGGCTTCGTTCTTCGTGGCTCGCCGCGCCGAGATGATTCGTATCACACGGCCCATATGTCTTTCGCAATGACAAACTATCAGCAATCTCGATTTCCGGCTCATCCCTAGTAAGATAAACCTTCGCTCGTTTTCCGAACTGTCCTCATCAAAAAACTGGACAGCGAAGTCGTCATAAAAAACCGACTGTGCTTCTTCAAAGGAAACACCGTGTTTTTTGATGTTGACCTGATTCTTTGTTGGATCCCACTCGAACCGAAGCATATGTACACCATATTTACACAAACACCAAAGTCAACTCTTCTGAAATCAGAACCAGTCGCGAATTTTGCATCTGAAGATTCCGCCGTTTCCGCGGCACATCTTGCGACACGATCTGTCAATCCCCTAAAAAATATCACATACCGAAAAACCATACCCCGTGGGGTGTTTGGCTATTGTTTCACAAACGTTGTGATTTGGGATGAATTGGTGGGTGAGGCAGGGGGTGGGGAGTGGGTCTACCGGTTGGTTTATCGTTTGGTAAGCATAAAACTGCCGGCTTTTTGGGCGCCGCCGATCGAGCCGGTCCAGTTGCCCATCATGCGCGTGCGGGTGCCGTCCAGTTTTCCGTATCCACGAATAAAGTCGGCGCCGTTTTTGCCCTGAATGGTCACGCGGCCATCTGCGAGAACTTGGCCGTTAAGTTGAAACGCGGCGTTGGTAAATTTGGCCAACCCGCCGGTGATTCGTTTGGGCGATGTTTTGATCGTGATTTGTCCGTTCGCGGACCCGAAAATTTTGCCGATGTAATCGCCGCCCAACTCCGGTCCGGCCGGCGGTTTGGCGCGTGCTTCTTCTTCGGTTACTACGTCTTCGGCGTCCACTGGCGGGCAAGATTTGCTGCCTTCTTCTACCGCGGCTTTAAACGCTTCTTCGTCCTTAAATTTATCACGAAGGGCGGTATATTCTTCGGCGGTCAACTCAAAGCTGGCCAGAATCTCCGTTTGAAGTTTGCCCATCTTATCGGGTTTGATTTTCGCTTCCCGCAGACATTTGTTCTGCACCAACACGCCTACAACCTTGGCACGCTGGATATCTTCGAAGCTTGGGCACAACCCAACCGCTTCGTCGACCTTCGCAGTAATGGTTGCGTCTTTGGATTTGATGGTCTCCAGTTTGGTGTAGAAAGCCGCTTTGTCCAACTCGGCGCCGGCAAACAAACTTTCTTCCGTAGCCAACATTTTTTGTGCGTCGGTTTCTTTCTTTTTTAAGCAGCCCAAATCGACCGCCAACTGAAGAATCCGTTCTTGCTCCTCCGGGGTTACCTCGGATGCTTTGGCAAGTTCCGCCGCTTTGGCTTCTGCTTCCGCCTTGGCTGCTTCCGCCGCCTTGGCTGCTTCATCGGCTTTGGCTTTTTCTGCCGCAAGTTTGGCTTCTGCTTCCGCCTTTGCCGCTTCTATCGCTTTTTGTGCTTCCGCTTCCGCGGCAGCTTTTGCTTCTTCTGCTTTTTTTACCGCTTCCGCAGCTTGGGTTTTTGCCAGTTCAGCGGCTGCTTGCGCTTGTTTTTGTGCTTCCGCAGCGGCTTTTTCTGCTTCTTCTTTTTTTCCCTGATCGCACGCTATGGTTCCCAATAAAAACAGGGTCAACGCTAAATTCGTAATGATTACACGAAGCCTCATTCATAACCTCCGCAATGGTCTGGGGCCGGTCTCGGAGAGGCCCCTTGCCGTACCATGTGTTAATTTAAGATCAAGATCGATTCTGGTCGCCAAGGGTTCTTGTGCTGACCTGACTGATTGCCTTCGATGGAAGGCCCAATCTATTATTTGGGGGAATGGAACTGTCCCTCAACTGAACCGTACATGGCGGCAACTTTGCTTTTGTGAACTCGGTTACCGCCGCGTGACCATTGTCGGGTAAAACCCAAACACCATGATCACAAGGCGCGCCATCATAGAAATGTCTTGATCAATCTGTCAACAACAGGTGAGTGTTGGTGATGAAGTTGGCAGCAAAGACTCAATTAAACTGGGCTTCGTGTAAATCACGCTTCGTGAGGGATGGGGTTTTGAGAAAGACGCATGGCGTCCCGTGTGAGGCGAGTCATAAAATGAAGCACAGCGATTGTGGATACCGCTACTCCCATGACCGGAATGATGCTGATCCATCCGCCGATCGCCAGCAAACCCAACAATAACGCGCGCATGTCCCGTTGAATCACCGCTCCAATGCCGCGTCCCAGCCGAACAAGTGCGGTGGGTTTGATTTCCGGATCAGGAAACTCAAACATGGCCATCTTTCGGGTCCATTTTGAGCCCACCAATCTGGAAACATTTTCCGCAATCGCTTGTAAAGCATACAATCCGGCGGCGCCGACGGCCAAAATTCCCGTTGTGGGGTCGCCATTGGACAAAACCAAAACGTACCCAATCGACAATACGTACGCTATTTCCTGTATGTGACGTGCGGCGGCGCTCCACCAGGCCCCGGTTCGGCTGAATTGGAACCGCGCCCTGGCCAATTCACCGTCGACTCCGTCCAAAATACTTGCCAAGTTGTAAACGAGACCACCAAGCGCAATCAGCCAACCTTCCATGGTCAACGTGAGAACGCTCGCCAAAATCCCAATGACGAAGACCACGCCCGAAACCGTGTTTGCCGTGATGTCCCCATTGACGATTCGCCGTGAAACCGCCCGCGAAATAGGCCGGTTGATGTGCCGTGAAACCAACCCGTCGGTGGATCGGCCCATCGCGCGGAACACAAAATCGGACGCTCCACTGTGGTGTGACTCTGATTCCGCCGGAAACCACAGATCCGGTTTGATCCAGAGCGTGTCAATGTGACGTAATTCCTGAATTTCACGGATTAGCTCGCCGAATGCCTCCACGTTTGCCGCATTTTGAAACGCCGAATCATTGGGTGTGCGTAATCCGTTTGTGTGGGCCACGTGCCGAACTAGGGCTGACCCCATTGCAAGAATACCAACCCAGGCCGGACCTGTCCCCACATCGGTCGGCCAGTCACTCTGAACCGCCATGATCCGGTCGTCGGCGGGCAAACACCGTACCGCTGCGGTCAGGGCACGTTGGTCATAAATTCGATCGGCGCGGATGATCAACGTGGCGCGCTGGGGATCCAACTGCTGAAGTGCTGCTTGAAATGAAGTATTGACTGGGCTCTCAGAAAGCTGCACCGACGTGGGTAGACGGCCTGTATTCCACGAACTGGTTGCGACACCGGTGATATGTATATGGGTCACGTTGGCTTGCGCCAGTTGATGGACGAGGCGTTCGGGGAGTGTCAACCCACCTATTCGTTTTTTGCTCTCGGAGGATTCCGATAGGAAACGTTGATTGTTTTCTGTTAGAATTACAAGGGCTTGACGAACTGCGTTATCCATGGTCGCTCCGAGGCGCAAAAACATCAGCCCAGTAAGCAAAAATCATGCCGGCTTTTGATGTTCCCTCCAAAGATAGCATGGACAACGAAATATCGTATTTCCGCCCAACGGGCTGGAGTACGGTTGCTCCATATCGTGCGGGTCGTTACTCCAAGTGTTTGTGAAAAAATTTGGGCGCGGGTTTTGGGTGTGGATTTTGCGTCGAATTGGTTTTGAAAAACCCAAGGCATATCGGGAATATGGCGCTGGGTTTTTCGGAACCAAGGCGGCCGGAAGCCACCGCCCAAAGCCTGCGCAGCTATTTTTTCACAAACTCCAGGTCCGGACGGTGCTCGTTTGACACGCTGTTGGAACGGTGGGTCCATACGAAGCGAAAACGGGGTGCGGCTTGTTCGACGGCTGCTTCGTAGTCTGTTTGCTGCCGTATGTGTTTAAACCGTGTCGATACTGGGAGAACCATTTCTGCCGGGACCCACTGAACGGGTTGTCCGGAAACCATATCGATGAGTTCGCCTCGCTGCACTGCCCAGGACGCTTCGGCAAGCGGCGTGGGGCCAATCGCTTCTTCCATGGCCGCAAATCGTGCTTCGGCAACCGGATCGGCAAATTGCATTTCGGAATGCGCCAACGCGGCAACATGATAATGCGCGGGATTGAGTACAATTCCGTCGAGATCGAGCCGTTCGCAGGCCATCACCAACATCAGAACGATTTCACGTAAGATACCGAGCCCAGGATGTTCCTGTCCGGGGAGGAGAACATGGTGTTGTGTTGCCGGAAGTCGCGGATTTTGTAACAAAAGCCATTCGATGACCACCAGCCGTAGCGGAGGATGGGCTGTGGTCGACACCGACGTCACCAATTCCACCAGCGTATCGCGTCGTTCATCTGCCGTAACCACCCGGATCATTTCGCCATTGGAGCGATCCAATTGGAATTCCACCGCGATTTCGGGAATGCCCGTACGTCGAATGTGATCGGTTACGCCGTAACGTTCCAGGGCGCATTCGATTCCATAGGGGGTGTAATAGCCGAGATACCGCCGCGCAGCTCGGGGCGACATGAGGTCCTGGAGCACGTCTTCGGCAGTAATTCCGAGATTTTGATCACCTGGTGCGGCCAGCTCCGTGGAACTCAATCGGCGCGCAATTTGGCGAAAACGTTCCAGATTCACTTCGCTTGTTGAAGGCAACGGCGTATCTTTTCCGGTGCAAAGAAAAGCCAGCGTACGGGCCGTGTGGCGCCAGGCGTCGGGACCGTAACCGCCCGACAACAGCCAGACCAAAGGGCGTTTTCCGGACAAGGACAACACCAAACGATCCCGTTCCAATATGGCATCGGCGGAGATTCTCCAACTGCCGATCGCGTCATCGTGGGCGATGTCGACTCCGGCCACATACAGGACCAAATCGGGGTCGGCAAGCGAAAAACAGCGGGGTAACGTTTCTTTCAAGGCACTTAAATAAGCATTGTCGCCGATGCCCGGTCCCAACGCGATGTTGATGTCGGCAACACAACTTGTGTCGTCCCAGTCGACGGCGTGGATCGAGCAGCAGAAAACCGAGGCATCGGTTGCAAATAGGGTACGTGTGCCGTCGCCTTGGTGTAAGTCCAGGTCCACAACCAGAATACGACCACGAAATCCGTCGGCTCGGAGTTGGGCGATGGCAACCGCAATGTCGTTAAATAAACAAAACCCAGCTCCTTTGTCTCTTTTGGCGTGATGAAATCCGCCGCCGATGTTCACAACCGGGGAAAGTTGGTTTTTGTGTCCGGCGGCCATGCGGGCGGCCAGGATCGTTCCGCCGGTCATCCATCGTTGTTCGGAAACCAACGCCGCTGTATCCAAAGACGGGTCCGGCGAACCGAAAATCCGGGCAACCACCTCCGGATTTTCGAGCGACTGAAGGTATGAAAAGTCGTGCACCCGCAACAGTTGTTGGATGTTTGCCGAGCGAGGCGTGGACATGTGGCGTATGCCGATGCCGGCGTGCGCCGCCAAGTGACCGAGGATTTTTTCGGCACGATAAGGGTCACTTAAGGGATTGGGCGGCGTGCGATAAGCGGGTGAGAAAACAAGTCTTATCGGCGGCGGAAAAAATTCGTTGGCAAAACCTTTGAGCGTGCGGCGAACTTTGGTGGCGATTTCAAATAAGGACATACCGGTATTCCCTTTGAGGGTTTGGTCTGGTTGTGCGTGGACCGCTCCGTGTTGGCAAGATAGCCTTTGACCTCGTGGTTCGGAGGTTGCGCATCCAACCACCGATCACTATAGTTGGCCCTGCGGCGATGAAACAATTCGTGTCAAAACAAAATGAATTTTCTTCTTAAGTTAATTTTTTATTTGCCAACTTGGTCGATTCTGGTTGTTGCAGGCCTTCCCGGCTGTTTTGCCGACTATTCGTCTCCAGAGTGCGAAAACAACGCCGATTGTCCGGTGCAGTTCGATCACTGTTTCGGGGGATATTGTATCTTAAAGAAAGGAGCGGTGTGGCCGCCTGTTGTTGCCGACTCTGTGGTAGACGTGTCGGGGGCTGCGGGAGACGTTGCTTTGGACACGAAGGCGGATGGGGCCAACGCCGACACCTCGGAGTCCTTTTGTGTAGCGATTGCCGATGGGTGTTGTGCTTTGCCGCTTAACGAACGGAATTTGGATCCGGATTGTACGGTATGGGAGTTGGGTGCGCTTGGGTCCCAGCCGGCGATTCCTGCTGTTGATCGGGAACGCGGCCGTATTCATTTGGTTTACCACACCAAAATGACGACCGACTGCATGTTGCAATCCTTTGACCTGGAAACGGGAAAATCGTTTGCGGCACTGCCGTTTCCGTGTGATCGGACACTGAATCCAGTCGTTTTGCCGGGTGGAGACGTTTTGGCTTACTCGTCGGTTGTGTTTCGATTCGATGGCCGCCTCAACAAGGTGGCGTGGTGGAAAGAATCTTCGGATCTTCCGGGGCCTATTACCGCCCCCGCTTCGGTGCAAGGTTACCAGACAGCACTGGTAAGTGATCAGACGCTGATCGGGATCGACGCGTTGACCGGAGAACAAATCGCCGGATGGACCCATCCGTCAGGTGCGAGTTTATCCGCGCCGCTGTGGAAGGGGACAACGTTGTTTTTGGCTACATCGGACGGGACGGTGCTCAGATTCCCGACTCTGCAAGGCGGGGAAAATACCAAGGGTGAGCTGGGTAACCAAGGCACTCCGGCTCCGCCGGTTCCTTGGTTAAGCGAGAAGATTGCGGTTATTATCGGAACGTCGCCACCATCAGACAACGTGTTTGCGGTTCGTACTGTGGGAAATTACCCGACGTGGGCGGGTTCCAATAGGGTAGAGAAGGTGGACGTTCTGACAGAGCCAGTCGTGATTGCGGGAGGTGTTTTGACCGTTCGACAGACTGACGGCTCACTTGTTTTTGTGTCACCTGGTCTCGGATTGCAGCCACTTGATGTTGAGTCGACCAACCTGACTTCGCCGATGGTGGTGACCCGATCCGCAATATTGGCCGGCACAAATGAGGGGGTTGTGGCGATTCATCCAGTCACCGGTCGTGTTCTTTGGACCTATGCCACCGCTGCGCCATTGTACCAGCCGCCTGTTCCGGTTGGTGACGGTACGGCGATTGTTGTGACGTCAGACGCGCGGGTTATCCGAATTGCCGGTGTGCCGGACGGGCTCGACGCGGGTTCTCCTTGGCCGAAACCCAGAGGAAATCTGGCCAATACAGGGGCTACGGATACGCCCTGACCGGGTTTATGATGTTGTTTTTGTGGCTTTGGAAATGAGGAACATCAAATGCAGATCACGAAATTGCTGTTTTGGATGCCGGTTTTGTGGATGGTGTTGAGCCACTCGACTCCATCTTACGCTGAATTACCCCATTGGATCGACAATCCACAGCAAGCTGCGGACGAGGACGAGATCGCGTTTTTGGGTACAGCGGAATCGCCAAAGGGAATGGAGGACGCAAAACACAACGCCCATGAAGACGCGATACAAAAAGCGGTGACCGCGGTGGTAGAATTGTTGAATAGTGGGTTTTCGGAAATCAAAAAAGAAATCGCTGCCGGTATGTCGTGGGACGATGCAGTGGTGCGAAAATCGGTTCGGGGGTGTGCGGAAAAACATTTTCGATCCATTCCTTACGAAAAATGGCATGGAACCATGGCCGGCGAGACCGACGGTGAGCAGACGGCAAAGGCTTATGTTTTTCTTCAGTTTCCTCGTATGGATATCGCTCGACTGGTGATTGATTGTGTAAGTGGGCACATCAGGCAGGACAAAACTTCATTAAGTGAGCAGAAGGCGAAGATACGACGTGCGGTAGGAACCGTTACAACGGATTTGCCACCTTAGGTGTGTGGTGTTTTTAGATGAAATTTTTGTCCTGGCCGCCTTTGGCCGCCTCGCCCCCAAAAAACCTTGCGCCATATTCCCGATATGACTCAGGTTTTTTGGGGGGCGATCCGGCTCAAATTCGGCTGGCCAAAAATTCCCCTAAAAAAACACCACACACCTGGTCGATGTTTGCGGAGGAAAATGACCGATGCTGGAGTTGGCAAGCGTTAATGGTGTCGTGACCACCCTTGTGGACGCCAAGGTTCCTCTGCTGGACCGGGGTGTGCTTTTCGGGGACGCGATCTATGAAGTCATTCGATTTTATAACGGGAGGCCGTTTTGTTTGGACGCCCACCTGGAGCGGCTTTGTCACAGCGCCGCCGGGCTTCGTTTTAGCGTCATGTTGGATACCGACCGACTGCGGCGGCAGGGGCTGGCGTTGTTCGAACAAAGTGGGTTGCTGGACGGGCGCTTATATTACCAAATCTCTCGAGGAGTGGGCTCTGCTCGCAGCTATTTGCCGGGACCGGGGTTGCAGCCTACGGAAATTATCGTTGCCGAATCTATCCATCCTCCTGATGAGATGACATATGCCGAAGGTGTTTCGGTGGTGACAGCCCGAGAAATACGCTGGAGTCGTACCGATCTGAAAACCACCAATCTGATCCCACGTATCCTGGTACGCTTGGATGCACAGGCCGACGGTGCATACGAAGCGCTGTGGGTTGATGATCAACATTTTGTGTTGGAGGGAACGTCGTCAAATGTTTTCGCGGTTTTTGGTGGCGTTTTGCGGACGCCGCCAACTGGTTCCGGTCTGCTTGCCGGGGTGACACGCCGGATTGTGATGGAACAGGCCATATCCGAAGGATTTCCGCTGCAAGAGCGCCCCATTCGGCTTGATGAACTATTGGCGGCGGATGAGGTGTTTTTAACCGCTACCACTCCGGAAATTTTGGGGATAGTTCGGGTGGACCACCACACAATCGGCTCCGGAATTCCTGGGCCGGTGACCCAAAAACTATTGTTATCTTATCGCGAGCGGGTTAAAGGAGATTGATAGTGGTCCGAGGATCCTGGGTTGTGCCCTGGTTCGTGGTGATGGTTGGATTGTTTGTTGCCGCGCTGTGGGTCGGTCGTGTCCGGCAACAAAGTACGGCGGCGGTTGCGGCGGTCCAGGGGGCGGGTTCGCTGCATCTTGAACCGACTCGATTTTCGATTGAAGTAGACCGCGGCAGCAATGTAGCGTTTGTCTTTGCAGAATTGCCTGGGAATTATCCCGTCTTGTCCGCTACGCAGACCGTTCCTGTTTGGCGTAAGATAAGAGTAGCGCCGCCGTGAAAACCCTACTTGTCCATCTGGGTGCTGCGTGGTTTGCGGTTCGAAATCTGCGCCGGCGTTACCTGAGAACTCTTGCGATATCTGTGCCGCTTACTTTGGCTATGACGATCGCAACCACCGCGGCGTTGATTTCGGATGGGATCCGGCAGGATGGGAGGATTGCGGCGCAACACGCGCCTGACCTGGTGATTCAGCACGTTGTTGCCGGGGACTTGGTTCCCGTTCACTTAAGCCATATCCGAACCGTTTTGAAAGACCGTGTGGGTATTTCCGATATGTCGCCGCGTGTGTGGGGATTGGTCCCCTTTCCTGGTGAGGGTGCGCCCGGGGCCTTGGCGACCATATTTGGTGTCCATTGGTCACACCATGCTCCATCTGATGTCCGTGGGGTGTTGGTAGGTGAGTGGCCCAACCAAGACGAACGCGGGGTAACTGTAATCGGTAGCGGATTGGCGGCCACCGGACACCTTGAGTTAGGGCAAACCATTCGATTCCATTCCAAAGGTGCGCATTCGTTTCGAATTGTCGGCATCCTAACCCCCAATACGAACGTTTCTGCGGCAAGTTCCGCATGGGTTCATCCCGAGGATGCACGAACTCTGTTCGGTTTGAGTTCGGACGAAGCAACAGATGTTGCGGTGTCGTTATTGGACTCAGCGGAGTCTCCTTATCTTGCCGAAACAGTTCTTCTTAAGTTACCAGAACACAGATTGGTGGAAAAAAGCACGGTTGTGCGGCACTTTGAGGCGATTTATGGGCAGAAGTCGGCGGCATTTTCGGCGATTTGGCTGATGTTGATCCTGGTGACCGTGTCCTTGGCGTTTGCGTTTGGAATGGATACGCAAGCGAATGAGCGTCGTGAAATGGCACTCCTGAAGGTGCTGGGTTGGTCGCCGTTGCTGGTGGTGGAATGCCGGTTGTTTGAAGCGGCATTGATTGGGATTTTCGCAACCGTGACGGGGTTTGGACTGGGAGGCCTCTGGGCCGTTCTGGGTGCTCCGATGATCAGTGGGTATTTTCTCGGCTGGGCACAGGTTTATCCTGGTTTTATGCCGCCGTTGGCAATGCAATGGAGCACTGGGTTTGCACTGGCGATGGTGGGCACGATTCCCCTTGTTGCGGCCGGTGTGATTCCCGCGTGGCGAATCGGGGTGTTGTCACCAGACGATGCGTTGAGAGGTTGATGTGGCGGCCACAAAGACGTTACGGATGCGCAGTGTTGGAAAAGCGTTTCGTGGGCCGGATGGACCAGTGGTGGTACTGAAAAACCTCAACCTAGAGTTGGAGCCAGGTGAGGTATTGTTGGTGACAGGGCCTCCTGGAAGCGGAAAGTCTACACTGTTGTCGATAGGAGCGTCTCTGTTACGACCGACTACGGGGGAAGTGTTCGTGCAGTCCCACCGGGTCAGTCACTTGCCGGAGCATCGTCTGGCGAGCATCCGACAACAGCATGTGGGGTTTCTGTTTCAGGATTTTCAACTGGTTCGGGGGGTTAGCGCTGTTGACAATGTGAAAATAACGCTGGTTCCGTTGGGATTGATGCCTACGGAGGCGCATCGACGGGCGTTGGCGGCGTTGGATGCGGTGGACATGGGGCACCGCGCGAGCCAAGTGGTGAATTATCTTAGCGGGGGGGAACAACAGCGGGTCGCCTTTGCGCGGTCCTTGGTTCATAATCCTACTCTTGTGTTTGCGGACGAGCCTACTGCCAGCGTCGACCAGAACACCGGAAATAAGATGATTCAACTGTTGGTCGAGCACAAATCCCGAGGAGCGACGCTGATTATCGCGTCGCATGATCCGGTGATGATCAACGCTCCCTTTGTCGATCGCCGGTTGTCTTTTGAAACGATTGGGCTGTTGGTTGGTCCATAACGATACGCCGGACAAACATGTTGCACCGCCTTGTCGGGGGTGTGCATCCAAGGGTAACGAAGGAGAGGAATGGACCTAATTTGCCCAGGTTGTCGCCGATTTGATACCTCCACCGGTGTGTCGGACGCTCGAGTGAATTCAGCCGGGCAGTGTGTTCGGTGTGGGATACAGTATCCCGTGGTGGATGGTGTGATGTGCTTAGCGCCTGATGTCCCAACATTTCTTGAGGCGCAGTCGTGGGCATTGACCTCGGATTGGTTGGGATCGGTTGGCGACGATTTGTCGGCAAACATGTGTGATCTCGATTCCTATGAACGGTTTGAGCGTGCGCTAACGGCCATGTACGCGGAAGCTCACTATCCAGTGAATTTTAAGGTGGCGGGGGGGCAGAAGGTTCTGTTTTCTCAGTTACTTAATCAGAACGAAGACACACTTTGGAAACTTGTGGGTCAGATCCTCAACCACACATCGCAATCGAATTGTGTTCGGTTTTTAGATGTCGGATGTGGTCCCGGGGGGCTCGTCAGCCGAGTGGCCAGTATTGCGAAGACCTGGCAGTGTGTTGGGTTTGATCTGCGGGTTGCGGCGTTGCGGGTTGCCGCTAGGCTCAACACCGGGGGGAGGTTCACGCTGTCCTGTAGGGTGGAGGGGAATCGATTTGTTGATGCTGTTGTCGAGCCACCACGGCACCGGGCTAGCTCGGTCACCTGGGTACAGGGCGACCTGTTTAATCCGCCGTTTCGGGGTGAGTCGTTCGATGTGATTGCGGCGATGTCATTTTTGGACACTTTTCCTAACCCTTGGTTTGGACTGGGCCAATTGGATGCATTGCTGCGTCCCGGAGGTCTGCTTGTTCTTGCAACTCCGTATCATTGGGAGCCCACGGTCGTTCCGGAAGAACGATGGTTCTGCAAAACCGGGGTCTCAAGCGAACAAGTTGTTCGTTCTGCATTGGGCGGCGAATCGTCGGACATGCTGGATTTAAATTACGAAATCGTGTCGCAAAGCGAGTTGCCATGGGCGCTCCCAGCAGGCCATAGATTGGTTCATGTTTACGGGCTCGACGTCGTTGTTGCACGAAAACGTTAGGTTCGTGCCAATTGTGAGTGGCTGAGGATGATGTCATGAACATGTTGATAGTAGGTGCGGGCGCTGTGGGTCAGCCATACGGTTACCATCTGAAACAAGGGGGAGCCAGTGTAAGCTTTTATGTTCGTCCGAAGGTTGCCGAAGAAGTCAGGCGCGGTGTGGTTTTGTATCCGCTGAATCGTTCCAGAAGACCAGACCCGGTGTTTTTCCGTGAGTATGACGTGTTGTCAACACTTGAAGAGGTCGCTGCTAAGAAGTGGGACGCTGTGTGGTTATGTATATCGTCGACAGCGTTGCGCACCGGTTGGTTTGAGGAGTTTGTCCGTGTCATTGGAGAAGCGGTTGTTGTGTCGTTGCAACCTGGTTTTGAAGATAAAGAGTGGCTTTTGCAATATGTACCCCAGCAGCGTCTCGTTCGGGGCATGATTACCGTTATTAGTTACCAAGCGCCGCTTGAAGGAGAGTCGTGGCCACAGCCGGGAGTCGCCTACTGGTTTCCGCCGTTGTCGCCCTTGCCGCTTTCGGGAAATGCCAACCACGTGAAACCCTTGGTACACCTCTTGAAGAAAGGGGGGTGTGCGGCTCGGGAGCACGCCTCGGTAGGAAAGTTATCCGCGGCACCGACCGCGATCCTGATGCCCCATTTGTTGGCGCTGGAGGCAGCAGGATGGTCGTTTCGCCGGTTGGTTCGTGGGGATAGGCTTGGTTTGGCTGCCAAAGGTTCTCGTGAAGCGCTCAGGGTTGTGGGAAGGAAGAACGGCATGTCAACCTGGCTGGCTGCGTTGTGTACCAGACCCCTGTTGTTTCGTATTGGCCTTCGGTTATTACCTCGTTTTTTTCCCTTCGATATTGAGACTTATTTAAAGTATCATTTCACTAAAGTAGGAGATCAAACGCGGATGTTTGTCCGTGCCTATATTGACGCGGCGGCTCGATGGGGACTTTCCAATGAATCGCTTCGCGAATTGGAGCGCCAGGTCGATTTGCCGAACCCGGATTTCTCACAAGTTTGAGGTGATGCGCCCCGATTCGTGAGTAGATTCGGGTTCGCTAAAGTCTTGCTTGCGAAAAGCTGGAGCCGTGTGCTATAAGGCCCCCGCTCGCGCGTTCGCCGGGCAACAAGTAAATAAATTCACACACTTCCAGATAGCCTTCGTGCCCACTGAGAGTGGGTTGCGATGGAAGTGGCGGTTAACGGAGGAAAAATAATGGCTCAAGTGACGATGCGAGAAATGCTTGAAGCGGGTGTACACTTCGGGCATCAAACGAACCGGTGGAACCCCAAGATGCGGCCTTATATTTATTCGTCGCGCAACGGGGTCCATATCATCAACCTGCAAAAAACGTTGAGATTATATCGCGAGGCAGAACGGTTTATTCAGACGTTGGCATCTCGTGGCGAATCGGTTCTTTTTGTTGCGACCAAACGGCAGGCACAAGGCGTAGTTCAGGATGAAGCGGTCCGGTGCAAGATGCATTATATTACCAGCCGTTGGCTTGGCGGAATGTTGACGAACTTTAAGACCGTGCGCCAAAGTATCGAAAAAATTTCGGAAATTGACAAAATGTTGTCCGAAGGCAACGTCGAAAAACTCCCGAAAAAAGAAGTGTTGCGGCTTGAAAAATCCCGCGAGAAACTGATGAAAAACCTCGGTGGTATTCGAGAGATGACCCGGTTGCCCGGTGCGATGTTTGTTGTCGATCCCAAAAAAGAGCACATCGCCGTTGCTGAAGCAAATCGCCTTGGAATTCCTGTGATTGCAATGGTGGATACCAATTGCGATCCGGACGTGATTGACTACGTGATTCCGGCAAACGATGACGCCATTCGTGGAATTCAGTTGGTGGCCTCGGGGCTGGCCGATGCAGTGCTGGCGGGTATTCAAGAACACAAAGAACATTTGATTCGTGGTTTCGACAAAGATGTGGCGCACACTTCGTCTGTGAGCGCAAGCGCCGACAGTGGTTACGTTCAAACGGGAGATGCAAGTTCCGGCGCCGAAGTGTTGCGAAAACCACGCCGACAAGCAGCCGAAGCGGCGCAATCCAACGCCGACTAAAATACGATTTCCGTTGTTTGAGCATCGTGAACATCTAATAAAAGCATATTTCGTGAGCGTTCCTACGCCACAACGGCGAAGGTCGGTTGGCGTAGGGCGTCTTTGTGTCGAGGAGTAAGTTATGGAAATTTCAGCTCAAGCTGTGAAAGAACTGCGGGAAAGAACGGGAGCCGGCATTTTGGATTGTAGGAAAGCGCTCCAAGAATCTGAAGGCAGCATCGACAAAGCCGTAGAATATCTTCAGAAAAAAAGCCTGGCGACGGCTGCGAAGAAAGCGTCGCGAGTTGCGGCCGAAGGAATGGTCGGGTCCTACATTCACATGGGCGGCAAAATCGGCGTGCTGTGCGAAGTGAATTGCGAAACCGACTTTGTTGCGAAAACCGAGGACTTTCAGGCTCTTGTCAAAGACATCTGCATGCATATTGCGGCGATGAGTCCGCTTTATTTGGATGCAAGTGTCATTCCGGCGGAAGAAATCGAAAAACAGCGGGAAATTTTTGCCGAACAAATGAAAAATTCCGGCAAGCCTGACCACATCATTGCAAATATCGTCGAGGGTAAACTAAAAAAGTGGTATGGCGACGTGTGTTTGCTGGATCAGGCGTTTGTGAAGGATCCCGATCAGACCATACGCGCGATGCTCACTGCAAAAGTCGCACGAATTGGCGAAAACATTCAGATTCGGCGATTTGTGCGGTTTGGTTTGGGCGAAGGAATCGAGAAGAAAAAAGACGACTTTGCCGCTGAAGTGGCCGCGGCCGCCGGCATTTGATTTCGCTGTCCGCACGGGTGCCATTTCCTGTTTTGTACCACTTCCGTTTTTCTGTCCGCGTCGGTAGCACGTTTAATTTGGCTCTGAGAGGGTGTTTGGGAAAAAAATAAGCTACGCGAGCCATTGGCCTACTGCGTCGGTCCTGCCTCGGTCGGCCCATCCTCAGCGTACCTTCGGGTA
>JABWCM010000146.1 GCA_013360285.1 Myxococcales bacterium | reverse complement strand
GTACCCAATGGTACGCTGAGGATGGGCCGACCAAGGCAGGACCGACGCAGTAGGCCAATGGCTCGCGTAGCTTATTTTTTTCACAAACACCCTCTAAGTCCGGACTATTCACGCAAAAAACGTGCCAATGCTTGGGGAGTAAGCGGTTTCTCTGTTCCGTTGGCCCCCCATTCGCGTAACCAATGTTGGCAGTCCGACGTATGGATGTTTTCCACCATGCCAACGAATGTCGGAATCGTCGGTTTTGGTTGAAGGGAAACCGCTGCTGCGATACGTTTTGCATCTTTGCTGGGGATCGATTCGTCGATTACCAGCAAATCGATGGGCTCCTCCTCCAAAACCTGTACGGCACGGTGAATTGTTGTCGCTCCGAAGGGAACCGCACCTTCCAATGTTAGCAGTTCGCTGTATAAACTAACTATTTCGTGCCTCGGCTCCACAATCAACACCCGCTTGCCAGCGACCGTGCCGCCCGAACTGGGCTGTACCGTGTGTGCTTCGTGTGTTCGGTGTTTGAAAATAATTCGGACGGTCGTACCCTCCCGTACGACTGACTCCAGTTCAATACTTCCGTCGTGACTGGTGATAATTCGTTTGGCGATTGCAAGTCCCAACCCACCTCCGCGTTGTTTTGATGGCTGAAATGGGCGGAAAACTTGTTCCAAATCTGACTGTGGAATCCCTTTTCCCGTATCTTGAATTTCCACAACTACGCCGTCTCGCTGCTGTATGGTGCTGATTCGGATTTGTTTGTTTGCTGACTTTCCAAGAAGAGACTGTTCTGCATTGAGCAATATGCTATAGACAACGAACTCAATTTGATGCAAATCTCCCAAAATGGAAGAAACAGATGGATCTAGGTTCAGATCGCAAGTGACGCCCTCTAATTCTTGGGGGAGTTTTCTCGATTCCGCAATTGTTCGGATCACGTCGTTTATGTTGAGTTGCCTGAAGATGGGTTTGGGTTGCAACGCAAAGTATTCGGCTTTTTCCAGCGCTCGGCGACATCTATCAGCTTCGGAATGAATTAAGTTAGCGTACCGTGCTCGTTTATCAGGACTTTCTTCTAATTTAAGTAGCTCAGAGAATCCGATGATGGCTGTGAGTGGATTGTTGATGTCATGGCGAGTGGACGAAAACAACACACGCGAGTCGTATTGCTGCGAGCCGGAAGCGCCGTTTGGGTTTTCTAATTGCAGCAACACCAGGCGCGCACCGGCACCGATTGGAGGCAACATCGTAGCGCGACAGTGGATAGCGCGCCATTGCTCCGAAGACGGAATAGACTTCGAAACAGCCAACCCTTCCTGCTGCTGCGCGGCATGAACGAGGTGAACCAAGTCTATTGCCAACTGTGCGGGAAACAAGTCTTTCAGATGTTTGTCCGCAACAGCCGACGGGGCTCGGTGGGGAAGTAGATCGTCGAACGCACCATTGCCGCTTCGTACGATACCCTGCGAGTCGGTGACCAGGTTTACGCTTTTAAGAATGTCAGCGGTGTTTGATTTGTCGCTGGTCACTGTTTTTCCTGCCGTTATCGCGAGATCTGGCTGCGATTTTTCGGTTTGATTGCTGGGTTGGCGAAATCGAACCCGCTAACCCAACTCTCGATGTATCTTGATTGGCCGCGCTTCTCAGAAGTTCCTGTACTTCCGTGCTGGTTAATGTTCGATACGCTCCTGGGCGAAGATTTCCGAGTTCGATATTTCCAATAGAGGTCCGCCGTAGGCGCGCAACAAGAAACCCCAATTGCTCCATCATTTTGCGAATTTGTCTGTTACGGCCTTCCGACAACACGATGCGGTACCAACCATTTTTTCCTGTCGTCTCCATTTCGGTAATTTGGACGGGCAACGTTGGTTTGCCGTCGATGAGCATTCCCTGTTCGAATGCAGCAAAATGGTGTGCATCAAGGCGACCTTTGACCCGTACTTCGTACGTTTTCGGGATTTTGAATTTTGGATGCATCATCGCGTGCGCAAGTTCCCCGTCGTTTGTCAACAGTAAGGCTCCTTCGCTGCCGTAGTCCAACCGTCCGATGCTGAAGAGGCGGGGTAGGCCGGCATCAAGGAGGTCAAATACCGTTTTTCTTCCGTCGGGGTCGGATGCCGTACACATCACACCGCTCGGTTTGTGCAGAAGCAGGGTCACCGGAAGTGGTGTACCGAACGTAAGGTTAAGTGGTTTGTTGTCCACTTCGATTCGGTCAACGTGAGGTTCGATCTGTACCCCCATGGATGTCACGACTTGACCGTTGATGCTTACCCTTCCTTCGGCAATCATTCGTTCGGCTCGGCGCCGCGAGGCCACGCCAGCTTGGGCGAGCACTTTTTGCAGTCGGATTTGTTGTTTCACTGGTTTCGGCACTCCGGTTGGGTCTGTTGGGAATTGTCGGCCAGCCGCTGATGGGGCAAACCGCCGTAGTCAATGTAACGTAACCATGGCAAAGAAACTATGTATACATGAATCGCCCGCGACTTTTGTTACACAAAGATCGCGATATGCTTAGTTATGGTTTGGGATGGATTGGTTTGCGGTCGTCTAAGATTACATAATGGTAGGGTGAGTCACGGTCAATTGGATGGCGGCCGAATTTATGCTCGTGGATGATGGCTATCATACGTTTCTTTGAGTTCGTCTCTACTCACATGTGTATAGATCTGGGTCGTTGAGATGTCCGCATGCCCCAACATGGTTTGAATTGATCGTAAGTCGGCTCCTCGGGCCAGTAAATGGGTGGCAAACGAGTGGCGGAGCATGTGAGGTGAAATAGTTCGATAAATCCGAGCATCAGCCGCATACTTGCGTAAAAGCTTCCAAAATCCTTGTCGTGTCATCGCGCCGCCCCTTCGCGTGACAAACAGCGCGGCCGCTGGTCGGGATAGCAACGGAAAACCCTTGGCAAGCTCCGGCCGAGCTGCGTGTAGGTATCGCGTAATCCACTGTATTGCGTGTTCGCCAATGGGAATAAGACGCTGTTTTCTTCCTTTTCCAAACGCAGATACGACTCCTCGGGTTAAATCCACGTCCATGGACCGCACATGAACCAGCTCACTTACCCGCATCCCAGTTGCGTACAAGAGCGCCAGCATTGCACGATCCCGAAGACCCGTCGGAGAATCCACTGGCGGCACGACGAGAAGTCGATCAACTTCGTCCATGCTCAGCGTTTCAGGCAAAGCTGCGCGATGTTTTGGGACAGAGAGCAGGTTCGCGGGGTTTGTGGACAGATTTCGCCGTGTTACGACTTCTTGAAAGAACATTCGGATTGCACTTGTCGCTCGTGCGATGGAACGCGGGTGAAGGCCTTGGTCACGGAGGTCGGCAAGATGGGACAGCAAGTCCGTTTCCGAGATGTCTTCTGGTTCCAGGTTGGCGTTGTGCCTCTGCGCCAGGAAATTGGCGAGTTTTTTCAAATCCCGGCTGTAGGCGGCAACCGTATGTGCCGACATGTTCCGTTCAAACTTGAGACTCCAAATAAATCGGTCGATCGCGTCATCCATACCCTTATAGGTTGGGGCCTCAACGGCGCGACGTCAAATTTGTTGAGCCGGGGCTGATAATCTCTCAATGAGCTCGCGCCGAATCCGCTCAATTTCTCCGTTTTCGGTGATTTTTTGGCCGGAAATGTATGTTACGTAAAAGGTATCACGGGCCTCATGGCCGACGGTCGAAACTCGAGACAAACCGATTGTTAAACCGAGATCGGTAAGAGTTTTGGCAATCCGATACAGGAGCGCGCGCTGATCGGTACACGACACGTCAATCACGGTAAACGTTCTGGACACCGTGGAATCGATGCCCACTTCCGGACGGAGTTGCGGAACGGGGCGTGGGCCGATTCGCGACTGGTTCAGTTCTTGTCGAACCAGTTCGTCTACGTCAAGTTGGCCGGCGATTGCGGCCGATAATCTTACGTCCAATTGCGACATACGACGCTTATCTGCGATCAGGTCTCCGTGTGGGTCCGATACTGTGAAAACGTCAATGACGGACCCGTCTGCTCTCGAAACGACGTCTGCACCGACGATATCTAGGCCACACGACGCCATAACCCCGGAAATCAGAAGCAAAAGGCCGGGCTTGTCCTGGGTTACAATGACGATTTCCAATAGCCCTGGTTCAGGCAAGGCGTATTTGGCCACTTTGACCGGCGAATCTCCCTGCTGCTGCAACACACGCAAATGTCGGACAATTGTTTCCGTTGACGTTGACAACAGGTAAGACCGCGGCATGTCCCCAAGAAAACGTTCGATTGGGCGCCATCGCGGGGTCGGCACATCCGGATTGTCGTCAAAAAATTGTTTGAGGACTTCAATTCGTACGTTTTCAAGCCTCATTGCTTCGTCTGGTGGCGATGACTCCCCCTTTTCGAGTTCCAGTCGTGTTTTTTGGTACAGCTTCACGAGTAACGATTCACGCCATTGTGTCAAAAATTGTGGATGCACCGCAGCCATGTCTGCATAAGTGAGTAGAGTCAGTTGGTTAAGCCTCTCTATCGAACCAACTTCCCGACTGAATGCTCGGATCATGGCAACATCACCGAGATCTCGCTGTTGACTGAGGACCGCCATATCCAGGTGGCGTTTCACTAGAAATGCCACATCGTCTGCCTGGCTTTTGCTCAGTCCAATGCGTAAAGCGACTCGTGCGGAAATATTTGCGTCGAGATTGCCTGACCAAGACAAAAACCGTTCCGAATCGCTCAATTTAAACTCTGAAATCGAATTTGATGCGGTGTCGCTCGTTGGCAATTGGATTGTAGGCAGTGAAATGTGGTTATCTAAGTGATGTGTCGTTGGCGACTTGCCCGAGATACGTGCATTAAAACAATCCGATTCAGGTAAATCGACGCCTTTTCCTATGTCATGCAACATCGTTGCAAGAAATAATGGCCGAAAATCGCGTAATTCGTCAAATAACTCGCTCAAACTCCACCGTTCATGAACGAGATTGTCCCTTCCGGAACGGTGTTCTCCGTCGCTTTCGTGTTCGGGTGCCGCGTGTTGTGTTTCTACGGTCGCTGCTGTAATGCGGCTCCACTCTGGCTGCGATTCTACTGATTTGAGAGCACCGGGCGGAATCTCCCGTCCTTGTTTTTTGCCGAGCAAACGTTTCAGAGCAACTATTGCATGAAGAGAATGGACGTCTACGGTATAGGTATGAAAGATATTGCGCTGAAAAAGCCCAGTGATAAGAGAAAAATCAGGAATAATTGCGCACAATACGCCCGCGTGGTGGCAATCAAATAACGCATCTCCATTGTCAGGTCGGGTCAACACATCCCAAAATGGTGCGAGGTCAGCGTCAGCCCAATTCCAAGTGGGGGCGCGGCATTGAAGTGTGTCGTGGACGTCAGGATGTATGGGTAGGCCGGTCGACGAGCTTAAAGACAATAGTTGTAATGCGAGGCCTGGATCGGCGATTTCCGTGGTGGTCGACAGATAGCTACCCTGTGTAATGAACGGACCGGACAACGGAACGGTCATCGTACTTGGATGTGCTGCCGTTGTATGCGCGTCACAGATGTCGAGAACACGTTGAGTCGCTCTAAAAACACGTTGGCAGTGTCGGTATGTCTCCTGCATCAAGCGCCTGGTATCGGGTGTGGTTCCGCATGTGTAACCTATTGCTTTCGCGACCTTTTCTTGGGCTTCAAAGGTGAGGCGATCTCCCCGAAACCCCGTTTCCTGATGTAAGGTAATCCTTAATTTTAGCAGGAAGTCGTGGCCGGTTTCCAAATCCCGGGTTACTCGGGCGGGTATACGTTCTTGGCCACTGGGTGTCAGCCCGTAACCAATCCCGAAAGCAACTGTTGCAGCCCACTTTGCGGTTTGGGCGTCCCGAAGGCCGCCCTCTCCTAATTTAAGATTGGGTTCAAGGTAATATACCGTGTCTCCGTAACGTTGGTGTCTTCGCACCGCGTCCGCACGTAACCATGCAATAAAGGATGAGGCATCTTGTTGGAGAACGGCGAGGGACTGTGTCACCAGTTCTGCGACGAGTCGCGTGTCGCCGGCGATGTGTCGAGCATCAATGTGGGCGGTAGCAACCGTTGGGTCGCTTGCGGCCAGCTCCGCGCATTCCGTCAGATTTCGTGTCGCGTGACCCACTTTTAGACCCGCATTCCACAACATTTGCAGAACCGAAGTACGCTCGGGCGCGACGATATCTTCATTGCCTGTGCCGACCAGAAAGAGCAAATCTACGTCGGACTGAGGCGCCATTTCTCTCCGTCCGTAACCCCCTAGCGCTGCTATGGCCCAACCGGTTTCGTCGGACGATGTGACGGTCTGCTTGATTCTGGCGTCAATACGTTTCGCGAAACGCCTTGCCGATTCACGACCGCCAAGTTTGAGATCAACGATGTCCGTGAATGCCAACGTACGCGCCGTGGTTAACCAGGAAACGTCGTGACACGGTCCGGTCATTGATTTATTTAACGTTGTTTCCATGTAATTTAGTCTCGGTTGCCACCTATCGGTGTCGGCAAAATATCGCCGCGCATGGGGTGAGATATTACCGTATTTCCTACCGAACAAGTCCCTTCAGTCGACCGAGCCGGGATGTTGCGGCAATTATTGGGGCATGTTACCACAGCGGACAACCAGGGAGGATCTGTGCGGCGATATCGTCTTAGAGGCTGTTTTGGAAAAAAGTTGAATTACGCGAATCATTGGCCTACTGCGTCGGCCGTACCTCGGTCGGCCCATCCTCAGCGTACCTGCGGGTACGCCTCCGGTGGGCCTCGGTCGGTCCGACCGACTCGTCACGGCCACTGCTTCGCTCATTGTCAATTTTTTCCCAAACACCCTCCTGGAATACTTAAGGAGTCACGGCAGTCGGTTGAGCAACCAGACGTTGAGCATCACATGATGGATTTCGATGCGGCGCTCATGCTCAGCGATAGTGGGTTTTCGCGGTTCGGCACTGCAGACGGTGTTCCTAATCGTGTCTTGTGGCGTTTCTGTGGGGCGGTTGTGGCCGGCGTGTCCATGCTTCTGACTGCTCTTTGCTGGGCTCCAGGTGTGGTCGCCGAAGAACTGATCGGGTACGAGGAAATTCGGGCTGGGTTGACTGGCGAAGATCCGGATTTCTCCCTCCACGGCGACTACCGTATTCGATACGTCCACCTCGGGGAATTTCCGCTGGACGAAATGGGCACCACCGACAAACAGAATGACTACGCTGCCCATCGCCTCCGAGTTTCGCCAATGGTCCATTTTGGGCATCAGTGGCGGATTTTTGCTGAGGTTGACTTGATTGACGGCATTTTCGGAGGCGAGATCAGTTCGACCGGGGCGCTGGCTCATGAACGTTCCGATAGGGAGTTACTGCATGCCTGGATCAACGAGCGCCGCGGTCAGAAGATTGATTCGGCGGAATTGCGGCATCTGTATTTGGAGTGGAAAAGCGATTTTGGGGTGCTGAGAGTCGGGCAGATGGGCAGCCGCTGGGGCATGGGATTATTGGCCAACGACGGCGCGCGTGACCGACCGTTTTCCGATGCCAAGTACGGTGATGTGGTGGAACGTGTCCTCTTTGCTACTGCGCCAATTGCGGCTTTTTCCGACGATCCTGACGCCAAACGTTTCACGGTGGCTCTAGGTGCGGACCTGGTTTACCAAGACGACAATGCCGTTCTGCGGGATGGTGACGTCGCATTTCAAGGTGTCTTAGCGCTTAATTATCGTTTTGAGGAGTTTCTGGTAGGCATGTACGCCGCTTTTCGTCACCAGAAAGATTCAGATGGCGACAATCTGCGAGTCTGGGCTGTGGACGTGGCGGGTGACGGTAGCTTCGATATTGGTGATGGCCTGAAACTACGGCTCGCAGCAGAGGCCGTAGCATTATTCGGAACGACCGACCGTGTGCAGTTTGAAGGCATTCCGGCTTCGTTGGATATCCGCTCCTTTGGTGGCGCCCTGAGTTCAGGGGTTGTCTATGGCAGTGCCGGGTTGGATTTTGGTTTTGAAGTCGGTTTTGCATCAGGGGACAACCATCCGTCGGATGGCACGCTGAGAAGCTTCTCATTTGATCCGGATCATACGGTTGGAATGATCCTGTTTGAAGAAGCTTTGGGACGTCTGTCCCTGAGAGCTGCCGACCGCGTTGCCGATCCGAGTTTGAGCGGAACACCGCCAAAGGGTTTTGAGGCGCTCGCTACAAATGGAGCGGTGCGGAACGCGTTTTACGTCAATCCGGTTGTCCGGTTTTTGCCGGTGGCTGGGCTCACGATGGCTGTGGGGTTTTTGTGGGCCATGAGCCCCGGCGAACCGGCCGACGCATTTCTTACGGCGCAGCGAGGCGGTTATCCGCAAAATTACCTTGGTGGGGTCGGGGGGAAAAACTACGGTTACGAACTGGATGCGTCGTTCGAATACGCCGCTAATGCCTGGGATTATTTCGGCGTGCGCGTCGGAGCGCAGGCTGGATTGTTTGTGCCTGGAAGTGCTTTTGAGATGGCGGGTGGCGAAATATTCGATCCTGTGGTGAAGGTCCGGGGACTCTTTGACATTTTCTGGTAAAAATTCCGTTCTTGGTGGAAAATGGCTCTTTCATTCGGTTTTGCTTTGAAGACCGTTCTGTCGTCTTCCAATCCTCTTGAACCAGAGACAGTTGATATCGCGGGTGCGCTTGGGCGGGTTTTGGCATGTCCGGTGACGGCGATCCGCGACGATCCGTATTTTGACCGTAGTGCGATGGATGGCTACGCGTTGCGCTCCGGGGATATCGACGCTGATGGAAGTAATTTAAATGTGGTTTGCAGTATTTTTGCAGGCGACCCACTACCCCAATTTGAGTTGGTGAAGGGAGAAGCTGCTCGCATCATGACCGGCGCACCTGTTCCGAATGGTGCGGACGCTGTGCAAATAGTTGAAAACACGATAAGTAAACCTGGTTCCAAGACGGTTCAAATACTGCGGCCCGTGAGCCCTGGTGCCAATATTCGAAAGAGGGGTGAGATAGCGCGTGTTGATGACGTGATAGTCGAGGCGGGGTCGGTCGTTGATGAGGAGCGGTCGGCTGTTATTGTCAGTGCGGGATACACCCACGTGAACGTGTTTAGGCGCCCATCGGTACGCGTGTTGGCCACCGGAGATGAGTTGGTTGAGCCCGGTGTTCCATTGGCTTCGGGGCAATTGTACGAGTCCAATCGAACTTTGATAGCCGCGCTATGTAAGCAGGCCGGAGCGATCGTTTCCGTCGGCAACATTGTGCCTGACGATCCCCGTGCGCTCGCGGAAGCGATAGAGGCATCTATTGATTTCGACGTGCTTGTTTTGAGCGGAGGTGTATCTGTTGGGGACAAGGATATGGTTGCCGGGGTGCTTGAGAACCAGGGGGTGACGATTCAATTTCATGGCGTTTCGATTCAGCCGGGTAAGCCGTTGTTATTCGGCAAACGTGGCCAGGGAATTGTGTTCGGGCTTCCTGGTAACCCGGTGAGCGCGGCGGTTACCGCAAAACTGTTTCTTGTACCGGCGTTGCTGCGGCTTCAGGGAATCGAGGACCCGCTTCCCCCCGTGCTTCGCATGCCTGTTCGGGCTTCCCTGCACCCAGGTGGTCAGCGTTTGTTCTTGGCTCCGGCTGCGGTGGAGTGTGTAAACGGGCACTTCGAAGTCGCAAAAATATCGACCCAGGGTTCCGCAGACGCGGTTCATCATGCACGACGAAATGCGTTTCTCGTGCGACCAGCTAACGCTCCAGCAGCAAACTCGGGTGATGGTGTCAGTGTTATCATGGATTCACTAAGAACCGGTGGAAATATTGCTGATTACCTTGATTTTTGACTCTAATTGACCCTGGATTGCGAAAAATCGCGCGGGTGTGTTGTTGTTCCCATGGTGGAGCGCGACGTAACTGGTTATGTCGAGCCAGTTGGTCAAGAGGGCCAGTGTCGTTGCCGGTTGAAATGGGCGGCGGTGGTGGAGTAACGTTTTTTGTTGCGCCCCGAACTGTGGTTGTTGATACGGTTGTGGGAGTCGAGTATCATCAACAAGCGCAAAGGTTTTAGCGCGAGACAAACAAAAGAACGCACATAAGTTAACGGCGGAGGAATCCATCATGGTTGCGCAACTTCTTGAGAGTACTCGACTTAATCGGATTCAGGGCGTAGTGCCCGCGATTGTGGTGGATAACAAGGACCCGGAAGGTCGTTATCGTGTTAAGGTGAAATTTCCGCAGTTTTTGGAGGCCACATCCAAGTACGCTGACGAGAAAGACGATGAAGACTTTGTCAGTTCTTGGGCCAGAATTGCGTCATTTATGGCCGGTCCAGACCGAGGCTCGTTCTTTTTGCCGGAAGTGGACGATGAAGTTCTTTGTGTCTTTGAAAATGGTGATTTGCGTTATCCTTATGTGATTGGGATGCTATGGAATGGTGTTGACAAAACCATTCATGACAACAATTCGCAGGACGGAAAAAACAATTATCGGAGCATAAAGAGTCGTTCGGGACACATTGTAACGTTTTTGGATAACGACTCCGAGGGTAAAGAAAGCATCATCATTCAGACCAAGACGCAGAAGGACGAAGAGGAAAAAAATCCGGACGAACGTGATGGACACTGGATTCGATTGGACCATTCCAAGGGCGAAGAGAAGTTGGAAATCTACGACAGAAAACAAGAAAACTACATTCTGATCGATAGTACCAACAACAAGATTATCATCGAAACCAAAACTGGTGACATGGAGATCAAGGCGAAGAATAAGATGCTGATTGAGTGTGAGACTCTGGAAATTCACACTAGGGGTAAAGCGGACGTGAAAGTTGATTCCACGATGACAATGGGTATCAAGAGCGGGTTGGATATTGACGGCGGCCCTACCATAAAGCAGAAAGCCGGCAGAATTGACCTGAATCCGTAAACGGAGAGACATCATGCCAGCCCAATCCCGACTAGGTGATAAATCACAGTGTCCCGCGGACAGCCACGGGTGCCCGAGTTGTCCGCATCCGGTTATTGGCCCCGCTATTTCGGGGTCTCCGGATGTGTTTGTAAACAACAAGCCGGCGCTTCGGGTGACTGATAAAGGTACCCATGCCGGATGTTGCGGTCCGAACACTTGGGAAGCGACGATGGGTTCCGGATCGGTATATTATAACAGTCTGAAAGCTCATCGAATGGGAGATATGGACAAACATTGCGGTGGTGTCGGCAAAATGGTTGAGGCGTCCGGCGACGTTTTTGCTGGCGGATAGGTCGTCTCGGAACGCCAACCTTGCAACCGAACCTGGATTTCTCACAAAGTTGCTGGCGAGAATGTCGAGACGCCAAAAGCTTCAAGAATGGTGCGCCATTTTACCTGAAGGCATGGCGGCGTTATGTTGACGAAAAAAGAGTCTATTATGGCCGAAGATGCTCGCGTATAGGCGCTCATTATCTCACGCTTGTAAGAAATCCGGAACACCAATTCTATTCCCTCCTCAGCCACGAAATTAGCTTAGTTAAGAGTTAAAAGCAGCAACCGATGCAAGCTAACTTAGGTTACTGACATGCCGGTAGAAATTATCGCCCGATACGCTTTGGACTATTTTCCCGGCAAACAGCCTGATGGCCACCCCGCGCTCGTCGTCGTTTGCAAACGTACGTATCGAATTGATGAAATAGAGGCGCGTGCCGTAGTCGCCGATGAGCAACTCCCACCGGCAATGTCAGATGAACTGTGGAGCGGCGACGACAGCATGGCATCAAGCGTCAAATCCGAATCTGAGATTGCGCCATACAAGCGTCGCGCAGATATCGTGATCCAGGGAACAGCTTACTCTCCGGGTGGCAAACCGGTGCGGTCGTTTGAAGTTGTTGCGAAAGTGGGGCGTTATCAAAAACGGTTGATGATCATTGGGCCGCGTCACTGTATTTGGCAGCCGCCGAAAACAGAGAAGCGGGGAAAAGAAAAGGTCGCGGTTCCTCAACCCCCGCTCTTTTCGGAACCGGGCCTTGTTGAAAAGGTGCCGATAACTTACGAGCACGCCTATGGCGGAGTTACCGTGCTGATTCCGCAAGACCTTGAGCTGTTTCGCGCAGAGCAGGAGCGCGCAGTAGAGGAACAAAAGCAAGAAGAAAAAAGGAAAGAGGAAGAAGAGAAAAAAAAGCAGGAAGACGAAAAAGAAGCAGCATTTGAAGCGCAAGTGGCTGAATTTTCTAAGAAGCCTGAGCTTGATGAGTATTTTCTGCAGGCGGGTGCCGAAGGTGTCCGCGATAGCGACGAAATTTCGGGCGGTGTTGGGGCAGACGGCGTGCGGCGGTTGGAAGACAAGGACTTAGAAGCGTTTCGTCAAGCCGAAGCGGAACGTTTTGCGGCTGAGGAGGCCGCCCGCGCACCCAAAGTTGGTCCCGGCGGAATTATCTTAGCAGACTCGGCGGTGGACGCTGGCGAGTACGTGGCGCCACCTCTTCCGGAACAATTAGGGGAAACCGGAAGCGGGACCCAAGTCATTAAAATTGCAGATGTTGATGGGCTGAGTGATTATGATGAATCCTGGGTAGATGCCGCAAAGGCAAGTATCCCGGTTAAAGATGGCAACGCAGCGGAACGAAAACGTGATCTGCCCGATGATCTGCCGAAGGTATACTATCCATACAATCCGGTTGGAAAGGGGTTTTCTGTTTCCTATGACCGGCAGATCCTCGATGAGCTTCCGTTGCCCTTGATTGAGAATCCGGACCGCCCCCTCCGTCCCTCGGATATTGTTCGCGACATCACCAGGCTGTTGGAGCCGATTGATCCATTGCCGTTTGGATTTGGGTGGGTTGGTCGCGGTTGGTATCCTCGTGCGAAGTACTGTGGCGTATATCCCGAGGATGCGGAGAATGCACAGGACCAGGTCGATAAATTCGCTTGCGGACTCGACCCGGAAGATTCAAAGCAGAGAAAGATGCTCGAGAACATGCTCGACTATTCTTACCCACTGTTTGACGACGCGTGGTACAATGGAGCCACAACTGAGTTCCAGGTGCCGTCATTGGATGGCGACGAAGAAATCCTGATAAAGAATATGAATAAAACAGGGACTCTGTTTTGTCGCCTGCCTGGTGATATGCCCTACGTTACCGTAGATCGGGGTAAGGGACCGGAACCGATTTCGCTGATGTTGGATACTCTTTGTGTACGAACTGACGATCTACAGGTTATTTTGGTCTGGCGCGGGCATCTAAAATACTCTGGACCGGATGAATTGGTTGATTATCCATATATTCGTCTCAATGTTGTCGAGAGAGGAATCGAAGCATATCGCGAAGAACTGTACGAAGCTGCGCAAAAAAAGCACCGTGAGAACCTGACACAGACGATTTCCGTCGAGCAAGTTCTTAAGTTAAACGCCGAAGAAGAAGCCAAACGGCAGAAAGAGTTGGCAGACGCTGCCAAACTAAAGAGCCCCAAATATGTGTGGACCATCGAAGATGAGAAGGGAACCCGTGTGCAACGTTTGACCGAACCGGGCGACGTACTTGAGACGGACGATGCGTGGGTTGAAGAGACGAAGCGCGCAATGGATGATCGGAGCGAAGCGCAGAAGGCGTTAGAGGCGATGACAGAGAGAGAAAGAAGAAAGCAAAAGAAAGAAGAGCTAAGAAGAAAGCTCGAAGAAATTCGCCAAAGAGAGCTGGAAGAGGCGAAAAAGAAGAAAAAATAGCTTATTGCTGATAGTGGGCTTTGGCAGATGTAACAACGTTGACTGCAAACTTCTGCTTTGGTTCAGATCGTCGTTGATTCGTGACTCGATTTTTGGCGCCGTTTGGCGGATAGTAGTCACAGTGATTGTGTCGGGTTAAACTCAATTTGAAGCAAAATGACCATGTGCGTTGTTGCTGTTTAAACCAGTACTATTCAGACAACTTGTCGGGAGATTCGTTATGCCGGCTCCACAAGCATCACAGATGAAGATGTTGGCCAAAAACAATTTCAAGTCCCACAAGATCAAATTGGCGGTGAATTGGTCACAACCGACCGGTGAGGCGGGTAAACAATATGTCGACGCCTTTCCGGAAAATGAACGAAACGTTCCGGATACTTCCAACGGCCTGTTCATACCTGCGTCCACCAACAAGTATCACGTCGACCAATGTAAAACGATTGGCAAAGATTTCGAAGATTTTATCGACGGAATTTGTGATTGTATTTGTAGCGCCTGGCAACAGTGGATGGCGGCGGCAACGTTTACGAACGTGATAATTAACGGGCCAGTGGGGATCATTGCTCCGTCGTCGCTAAAAGGTCCTCCATTTTTCCCCATGTCCTTCGCGACGTCACCGAAGATCAAGCCAACGATGACGAAATATTCCAAGGCGATTACCAACGCGATTGGGACGGCTTGGACGGCATGGGCTACGGGTTTTATGGGTAAAGTCAACTATCCCCCCACATTTGCAACCTGTCCGATGCCGGCGCATGTTCCGACGCCGAATATTCCAGCTACGATCAAGATGACCGGGTCGTCGCCAGGCGAAGCGATGTTGGACGCCAACGTACTGAAAATGGCGATGATAGCTGAATTAGGTGACCCCACTGCGATGCACCATCAAGAATTGTTCGATGCGATTGCAAAAGCGTTCAAGTCGATGTTCGATCAGTGGGTGCAGAGCACAATGGTGAACAACGTGCTTGGAATCGGTCCCGTTCCGACTTTTGCCCCTCCATTCGTTCCGGTTGGTCCTGTGGTGGTAGGTATGGGCAACGGTGTGCCGGGTTCGGTGTTGGCGTAATTGGGGTGTTGAACAGGTTCAGAACAGCGTAGAACGACACTATAAGTTACAATATTGTCGCATTATCTTTCCATCAACCCAAGTTTTTGGTGGATTTCTGGGAGCCGATCGACAATTGCTGCGTAAGGGACGACGTCGTCAGGAACTTTCGGCTCAAGTGGTGGTTTTGTGTTTTGTTGTCGCCTTCGTTTGACTCCGATGATGATGAATTTACACACAGAGGCTGTGAAAAAATGTGGACGCGACCCAAGTCAGCCGATTTTGCGCCCCAATGGCTTTGAAAAAATTGAGTAATATCGCGCATATTGCGAAACCTTTTTCGGAGACAATGGGGCCAAAAGCGGCCGGAATTGGGGCACGTAGCTATTTTTTCACAGCCTCACAGAATTGGTTCGTGTCCTGAAGGAGGACAAATACCGATGAAGCAGTACCGAGTTGCAATTGTCGGCGCGACGGGCGCGGTAGGAGCGGAGATGCTCCAAGTACTGGAGAGCCGGAATTTTCCGATATCCGAACTTATTCCGCTTGCATCGGAACGTTCTGTGGGTAAAACCATCGTATTTCGTGGCGAATCAATTCCGGTACAGTTGTTGTCCAAAGGTGCGTTTCGCGGGGTTGACATTGGTTTGTTTAGCGCGGGTGCCAGCCGGAGTTTGGAATTTGGTCCGGTTGCAAATGAAGCCGGTGCGGTTGTGATCGACAACTCGTCCGCATTTCGTATGGTGCCACAGGTTCCACTGGTTGTGCCGGAAGTGAATTCTCATGTGCTTGGAACCCATTCCGGTATTGTCGCAAATCCAAACTGTGCCGCCATCATCCTCTGTATGGCCGTTGCGCCCTTACGGCAGTTGGCGGAAATACGTCGGCTTGTTGTTTCAACTTACCAATCAACAAGTGGCGCTGGTGCAATGGCGATGCAGGAACTGCTGGACCAGACCGCTGGGTATTTGGCCGGCAACGAACCAACTCCCGCTGTTTTTAAGTGGCCCATTGCGTTTAACCTCTTTTCACACAACACAAAAATTTTGCCGAATGGTTACAACGATGAAGAAAATAAAGTGATGGCGGAAACCAGAAAAATTCTGGAGATGCCTCACCTCAAAATTACCGCGACGTGCGTTCGTGTGTCTACGTTGCGAGCCCATTGCGAAAGTATCAATGTGGAATTTGACCGAGTCGTTGAAGAAGAGCAGGTTCGCGTGGCGATTCGCAATTTTCCGGGAGTGAGGTTGCAAGATGACCGTGACAACAATCATTTTCCAATGCCGCGAGAAGCAGCGTTTCAGGACGACGTTTTCGTAGGACGGATTCGCCGAGATCTGGGATTTCCCGAGGCAATCGACATGTTTGTCAGTGGCGACCAACTACGGAAAGGTGCCGCACTGAATGCAGTGCAGATCGCTGAGCAGTTGTTTGTGGCTGGAAGCTGACGCCCATACGTTATGCATGTTAAGTTAGTACTATTTGCCCTAACCCAGGCTTCTAGCGAACTTGAGACCGCGAGCACCGAATCCGCGAACATCCTCGGCTATTGTAGACTGTCGCCTCATTTAACATGATGCCGCCCTGCTTCCTGCCTATCATGCTCGGTTTTGTTTACTTCGCCTTCCCATGGAACTTTTTTCGGTGTGGTCGACATGCAGTATCTCTGAGTTTGTGAAAAAATATGGGGACGGACTTGGACGCGAGAATTTTGGCCACGATGCCCGGAGAAAAACCGAGTCATATCGGGAATATGGCGCAGGTTTTTTTCTGGGCAGCGGGGCCAAAAGCATCCGTCCAAGTTCGTTCAGCTAT
>JABWCM010000394.1 GCA_013360285.1 Myxococcales bacterium | reverse complement strand
GCTGCCTTGTCCAGTCCCGTCCTTGCGGAATATTCCCGATATTCCTCAGTCCGGTCCCGGCCAATTCAGCGCTAAATTAGCTCGCCCAGGGTCACTTCCTTATTTTCGCTGACCCTCTGAGTCTGTGAAAAAATATGGACGTGACCCAAGTCAGCCGATTTTGTGCGCCTTTGGCTTTGAAAAAGTTGAGTCATATCGGGAATATTGCGAAACCTTTTTCGGAAGCCTTTGGGGCCAAAAGCGGCCGGAATTGGGGCACGTAGCTATTTTTTCACAAGCTCTATGAGTGCTAAGTTGATTTGGTTGATGTCAAAACGGTCCGGGTCAAACGATAGGTCTTCAAATCGTTCCTCATAATAATCTCGTTCTGGAGATTCGGGGTCTGCTACTGCAGCCAGGAACTCGTAGTATCCTCCGATTCCACCAATGTCCTCCGGTGGGCAAGCCCCTTTCCCAGCGATACACCTCGGTTGTAGACCGTATTGATCCATCGGAAGAATTTTTTCGAGCACCACTTTGTGTTGCCAGTAGTCGCCGAAATCATACTCGTAAATGAGCCAATCTTTGGGTTGTTTTAACAGTTGTTTCAGTTTGTATTTTCGTGAATTCTCGTGTCGCAAAAAGTCATACATATCCGGTTCACCTGGCATATACGGGATTTCGTTGCAGATAAACTGATGTAAATGCTCATCCTCCCAACCCATGACGATCTGAAACACCGTATGCAACTTGGAAAGCCCGATCGTGTCCGGGACTTGAATTCGTCGCCAGATCGGAGGTTTGGAGTATTTCAACGTGATTTTAAGTTGATAGATTTGCGCTTGTTGTGCCGCCATCGATGATCTTTCCTTGTATTGTGATTGTCCAGCCCCCCACGTTGTGCGTCGGCGTGTGCGCGTCGCACGTGTTTTCTTTTAACAGACCTCATAACGCACGAGTTCGAGGTGCGCGGAGTAACCGGGGAACGAGGAGTTCGTTCCAGCCTTCATTTCCCATAAGTCTACGGCTATTGCCGCGGACCCTCCGGCGTATTGCGGTCGCGCTCCCGCCCGCGTGCTCCACAGGCAAAAAGCCTGCCTCCTTACGCCGTCGACTTGCCGGCGTCTCTATTGTTTCATCAGCTCCTGCAGTAATCGAAGATGTTCCGGGCGGGTGAATCGGGTGTCGGGGTCTGCTGCCAACTTGACAATACGTTGGCGTAAAGTTTCGATCCACTCCGGGTGTTCTCGGAACCACCTGTGGATGGCCGCTTTCGACCGACCTTCCGTGATATGTGTAATAAGGTCCAGCAGCCAATGGACACCTGCTGTGGCGATGATTCGTTGTGCTTGCCGGGCCACCACCGACAGGGCTTGGTTGGATTTGGTAATCCACCGGCGGGTGGTGCCGCCTTCGTAAACGATCGTACCGTCGTCCAATAGTGCAGCAAATCGGTGGGTGGGGTCGGGGTTTCGATAGAGCTGGCGAACCCGTGGGTCGGTTGCGTCCACGTAGGGCACGGCGTCGTCTTCCACTTCCTGCCAATGGTGTTTGATTCGTTCGGATTGCAACTGTTCCAAGGAGGCCACACGCCGGCGTTCTGCTCTGGGTGGCCTGGATCCTGCGATACGCCCGATGTCGGGAAACCGAAGGTTTGTTTTGGTGGACATCAAGTTAGATACATCGACGCCCAATTCACTTAACATTCGAACATGATGCGCGCGAGTAATCGTGTGGGCCCAGCGAGGCAGCGTGGCGACGTGGACAATCTGTTTCTTCAGAGCAGCCATCCACTGGGGATTGGCGGCGATGGCTCCACACAATGTGTTGGCTCGCGGTTGGGTTTGGGCCATTCGGAGGGTGTCCAATAGGACATACAAATCTTCGCCGCGTAGTGCGTCGGTGGCGGCGCGATGAAGCCGCGCCTGTGCTTTTTGGGGGTCACAGACCAAAATGCGGAGGCGTCCTCCTTCCATGTGGATGGAACCGTCGTGTAAGATTGCGATGTGGCGTGTCCATGGCGTCAGGCTCCCAGGTAACAACTCGGCGATTTCTGGGGATGTGGGCGGCAAATATGGAACCACATCCTGAACCAATTCGACCCACCGTTGTCGAAAACGTTGCGCCAGAATGGTGGCCAACTGATCGTCCGGCCGTGGGACCAACGGGTATGCTGTCGGTTTTTTTGTGCTGCGAAAGGCCCATTCACGTTGGGTAGAGCCCGCAAGTCGGTGTGCTTCTTCGGCAAATCCCAGTTTGACCAGCAAATGTAAGTGGGCGGGTTTGGTCACTTTGCCCTGATATTGGGGGGTCCGGACACGTTGGCAAATCGTTTGAGTCAGGGCTTCTATCCGGTCATCGGTTTCCTGGATATACGCAGCAAGGCTACGTGGCGGCGGGGGTTGTTCACACCTCAGTTTCCAGTCCAACAGCGTATAGAGGTCTGCATAGGTCAACAAACGAGTCAACGCTGCGTGTTGCAGCGGCTCGATGGCATGGGGAGCCACGATGCGGGTACGTGTGCGCCCGTAATCCAAATGAAGTGAATCGTCGGCCAGCACGAAGGCGGACACCACATGGGGCCACCCAACGGTCGGTAAACGTCGGGAAATTTCTTCCGCATCGTGGGGAACAAAGGGGACAATGTCCGAAAAAACTTCAACCCAGCCGCGACCCAGTCGGGATTCTATGGCTTCGGAAATCCAATCGTGGTGTTTGTCGCGATTCGCCTGCTGGGCGCGCTGGAAACTTTGGGCGATTTGTGTGTGCGTGGGGCCGGAAACACCCATCAACATTCGTTGTGTTTCTTCGCTGACTCCCGCGAGTTGCAGCAGTTCGATGTACGATTCTTTTTGGATACGCCCCGCGTAGTGTGGATCGTCGGCTTGCCGGCGGATCTGCTGCAACAAACGATTCCACTTGGTTTCTGTGTGAATGAGTTCAAACGCGGTGCCGCGCATGGGTGCCCGGCGGGCGCGGTCGGCGGTCAACAACAGATCAAATAAATCGGTTTGTTGCAACAGTTGTTCGGCGCGGTTTTCAATGAGTGTTTTTGCGGCCTGCGGTGCACACACCCGAATGCGGCTGCGCCCCCCTTCCATGTGAATGGCCCCATCGGCCAACACCACCACGTGGTTGGCCCAGGGAGTCACCCCCTTGGGTAAGATTTCCACGACTTCGGCCGAATCTGGGGCCACAAAGGGGGCGGTATCTTCCAATACT
>JABWCM010000393.1 GCA_013360285.1 Myxococcales bacterium | reverse complement strand
ACCTTCCGCGTAACTCCCTTCTAACGTCCATGTACGTGGTTTTCCAGAAACTTCCAAGGTCGCTGGTAACTTGTACCGGTCGTCCATTTGGCGCGAGAAGATGAAGTAACAATGGAAATCTTCCGTTGCCCACGGTGGGAGTTGTCCTTATTCCGAACATCTCTTGTAATTTAACGGCCAAACAGGGTGACGGAATTTCCGATATAGTTGTAGTTTCGTTTATCTCCGGGTAGTCAATCACAATTTTTCGACCTGCCGCATTTGTGTAGTGTTGTGGTGCCAGAAAATCCAGTGCAACAAGCTCCTGGTGTCTCAAACACCCGCGTATTGATCCCAGCCAGTCGATCTCAACAAGTTCCGTGATCGTGCGACATTGGCCACAAGCAATAGAAACCAGCTCGCGCCGATGCTGTAACACCGACGGGAATTCCAACTCCGGCATCGCTAGCCGCAGCCACTCGGCACGGCGAACAAAAGTCCCGACGGGACCTGCCAGGGGAACGACTTCGTCTAGGTTTGCGACGGCTTCTTTCGCGAGAATTTCGGCGGTAGCGGTGCCGACTGGCGCCGGGCCAATTCGTTCTTCAAGGCATAGGTCAAGAAAGTATGTTCGTTCAGCGCAGATGACCGCCCCACGGTCCCGCGAAAATTCGTATACAGATTCGTTTGTAATCGTATGCGGAAGCTCCTCTTTGAGCCAGCCTTCGGCTACGGGGCAGGCGATCAGCACAAGTGGATCGTTTCGTCGTGGCTCTAGGCCACTGAATCCTTGTACAGCGACGGCAACAAAGTAAAGATCTCCAGGTGTTCCCGGAGCAAGTGAGGTTAGTAATCCGTGTCCTCCAACCATGACCGCGTGCGGGTCAATGGTATTTCGCCGTTTGGCGACCCGGTCCGGATATCCGTGCAGCACCAGCCGCCGAATCCTCTCGTGTTTGTCGGATTGGGTCGTGTTTTTGCGTCGGTGGTGAGGACGAGCAGTCCCCTCATTTAAGCCGTCGTTAACCAATTCCAGCAATTGTTGGGCAACGTGTGTGACTCTACTGGTCCATGTTGAGGACTCACGTCGTACTTGTTCGGCAACCTCAATGAGGTCCTGGGTTCGGAAATTCCCTGATTTGGGTGATATTCCGTTCGGTTTTGATGGGTATTCTGATAATATCGCCGCCAGAAATGAACAGTCCTGCGATAATCCTTGGTCTTTCGATGCAATCAGCATGGTGGCAATGCGTGGATGGACTGGTAAGTGAATTATTTTTTGTCCTAATTTAGTGAGCGTGGTGCCTGTTTGGGAAATCGCTCCCAGCAGGCGGGCAAGTCGAATCGACCGATTCAGGGAATCTTTGCTTGGGGGGTCAAACCAACCAAACTGTTCTGGATTGGTACAGCCCCAATTGGCGACTTCCAATATCGTTGAAGTGAGGTCGACACGCCGGATTTCCGGGAGCGAAAAATGAGCCAATACGGCTTGTTCACTTTTGCTCCAGCAGCGGATAACAAGTCCCGGTTGTGTGCGCGCGGCTCGACCCGCGCGCTGGTCCGCAGCGGCGCGGCTGATACGAGAGAGTTCGAGGTGATCGATGCCCGTTCGTGTGTCGTAACGTGTTGTTTTCTCCCATCCAGAGTCCACGACCGCGACGACTCCGTCTATTGTCAAGGATGTTTCCGCGATGTTGGTTGCAACGATCACCTTTCTGTACGATGTTGGACGCAACGCGTTGTCTTGTTCGTCCGGCGTTTGTCGACCATGAAGAGGCAAAATGACGGATTCCCCCGAAACATTCATTTCCTCTAGCGCCGTGATAACGCGTTGAATTTCTGGAACACCAGGCAGAAAACATAGGATGTGACCGAAAACTGAACGTTCTTGTAGTTCAGCCAGGACGCGAGCGGTTGCACGAACGACTCGCTGAATGAGTGGTGTTTGCGCCGCATCGTCGGTGTATCGAATCTCCACCGGAAACCGTTGGCCGTCAATGACCAGGCTATGCGCACTACCCAAAAAGCGGACAATCGGCTCGACATCAAGAGTTGCCGACATGACGATGAGTACCAGATCGGGACGCACTTCTGTTTTTATTTCTCGTAGCATTGCGATCAAAAGGTCGCTGTGGATACTCCGTTCATGAAATTCGTCTAATACTACCGCGCCGACGCCTTCCAAGAACGGGTTTGATTGTAGTTGGCGAACTAAAATCCCTTCCGTCACTATTCGTATCTTAGTCATTGTAGATGTTTTGTTATCAAATCTGATCTGATATCCAACCTCCTCCCCAACGCGCCACCCTCGCTCTTTGGCGATCCTGGCCGCGATGGATCGTGCGGCGAGGCGACGGGGCTGGAGGACAACGACTTGACCGTTTGGAACCACTCCGGAGTCAAGCAAGGCCGGCGGTATTCGAGTTGTTTTCCCTGTACCCGGAGGCGCAGATAGTACCAACGTACCATGCTCTTTTACGGAAGAAGTGATTTCAGAGAGATATTGGTCGATAAGTAGCGGTTGTCGACTCGTCATCGCATCTCCTATAAATATGGCCCATCGCGGATTCGGTTGCGTTAGGCGCGCCGTCCGTGAGCTAACAGTTCTTGTTCGGTACGGGAGGCATTTGTCAATGGCGGAATTTAAGATAGCAAGACTCCGGGATCTTTCCGAAGGTTGTGGGCTTCAGGTGGACGTAGGAGGAGATGCTGTAGCTCTCTTTCGGGTTCAGGGGAAGGTCTACGCGACGAGCGGCACCTGCCCACACAAAGGGGGACCACTAGGGGACGGCGAAGTTAATAACGGTTATGTGAGTTGTCCATGGCACGGTTGGCAGTTCGAAATCATGACTGGGCAGTGTCACGGTAGAGCCAGCAAGTCAATTATCACCTATCCTGTACGGGTTGATTCCGAATACATCTACATCGAGAAATAACCGCATCGAATGAGGCAGGGAGTTCCTCGTGGCCTCAGTCACAACCTCGCGGTTTGATGCAACATACATATCTTTAATTGTATCGTTGCGCTGGTGAGGTCCGATAACGTAGTGAATTCGTCTATGCCATTACCTGGATTTCTCGTTGGCGATTGGTTGGTTACAACCGTCAATCGGTGTGCGTTTTTTGGTGTCATTTGCAGACCATGCTTATTTACCAAGCTCTGAGAGCATCGGAGCGCAGCGGTGAGGGTCAGCGGAAATAGATAAGTGAACCCTGTACGGCTAATTTAGGCTGCCTTGGCCAGTCCCGTCCTTGCGGAATATTCCCGATATTCCTCAGTCCGGT